>CAXDSX010000011.1:0-22244 GCA_963992075.1 uncultured Pseudomonadales bacterium
TACACCTCTCTATTCGTCGGCAGCGTCAGATGTGTATAAGAGACAGGTCGTGCCGTCAACTCTCGGCGGCGTTCCCGTTTTAAGTCGGCCGAATCGAAACGGGAGTGCGCGAAGTTTCTCGGCGAGTGGTCCCGACGCCGGGTCTCCAGCCCGACCCCCGGGCTGGCTTTCCTGCCCAACGAATAACCGCCCCCCTAAGAATGTCCCCGTCGTCAACACGACTGCTGGGGCCTTGAAGGTGTGGCCCGCCTGAGTCACTACCCCAGCAATCACGCCGTCATGGATGACAAGGTCGACGACTGTTTGTTGGATGACCCGTAGAAAGGGAGCCGCCTCAACAATTCGTCGAATCGCCTTCCGGTAGAGGGTGCGATCCGCCTGGGCACGCGTCGCCCTGACGGCCGGCCCTTTTCGGCTATTGAGCACCCTGAATTGGATGCCGGCTTGATCAGTAGCTAGCCCCATCGCGCCACCTAGTGCATCGATTTCTTTCACCAGGTGGCTCTTGCCAATACCCCCGATCGCCGGGTTGCACGACATTTGACCGAGCGTTTCGACGCTCTGCGTAAGCAGCAGGGTCGACGCGCCGCTGCGCGCCGAGGCTAGCGCCGCTTCCGTACCCGCGTGCCCGCCACCGATAATGACAACGTCAAATGTCTCAGGATGTTGCATGGGGCTCTACCAACAGGGCGCGTATCCTAGCCGATTTTCTTTCGATTGCGGAGCAATTTGGTTGGCGCGTTATTTACCAATACAAAACGTCGTGAAAATTTCGCCGAGCAGTTCATCCGTCGTAGTTACCCCAACAATATCGCCCAATGCTTGTTGTGTCGTTCGCAACGCCTCGGCCGCCAACTCCGCTCGGCCCGCTTGAATTTCGGCCAGACCTTCCCGCACGGCCGCCTGCGCTGCTTTCAACGCGACGATATGGCGTTGACGCCCTACAAAGGCACCCTCGCCGCCCTCAAATCCAATGAGCTTCTTTATTTCCCTCTTGAGATCTTCGATACCGGCCCCGGTCAACGCAGAGAGGCGCAGGTCGTGAGCATCGAAGCATCCCGCCTCCCTGCCCGTCAGGTCGCATTTGTTTCGGACCAACAACGTGGGTGCCGTAAACGCGGGAATGTTTGGGTCTATTTCGCCATCATCAATGACCCACATCACTGCATCGGCACGATCAAGGGCGGCACGGGCTCGCGCAATCCCCTCTTGCTCGACGACATCAACGCTATCGCGAATACCCGCGGTGTCTCGCACTCGAATCGGTAACCCATCGATGACGAGATCTACGTCCAGCAAATCGCGCGTTGTCCCAGGAATGCCGGTCACGATCGCACGCTCATCGCCCACCAAGGCGTTCAATATGCTGGACTTCCCCACATTCGGTTCCCCGCCGATGACCAGGTCTAGACCTTCATGCAAGGACGTGCCACGTGCCGATCTTTCAAGAATGTTGGTTAGTGACTGTTCGATGCCTTCCGCGGCGATCGTGGCCTCTCGATCCGCGAGGAAGTCGATTTCGTCTTCGGGAAAGTCGATGGCCCCTTCAACATAAACCCTCAGTTCGAGAACGCTTTGATCAATGGTCATAACCGCCTTCGAAAACTCCCCGGTGAGGGACCGTGCGGCGGACCGTGCCGCTTGCTGGCTTGCGCTATTGATGAGGTCGATAACTGATTCTGCCTGCGCCAGATCCATTCGCTCATTCAAAAAGGCGCGCTCGGTAAATTCCCCCGGTCTTGCAAGCCGCACGCCCTTGCTCAGGGCAAGATTTAAAAGAAGATCTAAGACGACGGGTGCCCCATGGCCCTGCAGCTCAAGCACGTCCTCGCCCGTATATGAATGGGGGGCCGCGAAAAAAAGGGCTACCCCTTCATCGACCACGTCTCCGTCAGCATCTTTGAACACCGCATGGGTTGCGGCTCTGGGGACAGGACATTGGCCCATTATCGCCTCGGCAACGGTCCGAGCGCGCGGGCCAGATACTCGCACGATCCCGATACCACCACGACCAGGTGGTGTCGCAATCGCACCAATAGTCTCGATCAAGTTGTTCCCGAGGAGCCAACCGAGCCCCCCGCGGTACCGTATTTCCTCGTGGCGTAAAACTGCTGAGCAAAGGAAAAGAGATTGTTCACGACCCAATAAAGGACGAGTCCTGCCGGAAAAAAGGCCATGATCACGCAGAAGAAGAGCGGCATGATTTTCATCATTTGTTGTTGCATTGGATCCGGCATGGGCGGATTCATCATTTGCATGCCGTACTGAGACGCCCCCATCAGAATCGGCAGCACGAAGTACGGATCCATCGCTGAAAGGTCCACGATCCATAGAGCGAACGGCGCATGCCTTAGCTCAACACTTTCGTAGAGAACCCAGTAGAGCGCAAAGAAAACGGGCATTTGCAAGAGCATTGGCAAACAGCCTCCCAGCGGGTTTGCCCCTTCTTTCTTGTAGAGCCCCATCATTTCCTGTGAGAGCTTTTGTTTATCGTCGGCGTACCGTTCCTGCAACCGTTTGAGTTGCGGTGCGACTTTTCGCATTTTCGCCATGGACTTGTAGCTCCTGGCCATCAGCGGAAAAAGCGCAATCTTGACCACGATGGTTAGCAGGATGATTGCGAGTCCCCAATTGCCGACAAGGCCGAAGACCCAATCGACGAAAAGAAACAGTGGTTCTGACAAAAACCAAAACCACCCGTAATCGAGGGCCCTATCAAGGTGCGCAGCAATTACGCCTAATTTTTTCTGATCTTTGGGTCCCGCATAAAGCTGGGCCTCATATGTACCAATGGAATTGCGCGCAATCCTGATTTCAGGCCCCACAAACCCCGCCCGATACAGCCCGGAGCCCATGGGCTCCGCAAAATATTGGTTGCGCTGATCAACTTGCGAGACCCAGGCCGCTAAGAAATAGCGCTGAATGATTGCTATCCAACCACCAACCTTGATTTCTCGCAGTCGATCGTCGTCGAGGTCTTCAAACGTCATCTTCTCGTAATTCGTTTCATCGGTCGTGAGCGCCACTCCTAGGAATGACCTCGGTCCCCAATTGCTCGCACTCTGGGTACTCGCTTTTCCCCCGTCTCGCTTCAATTGCACCCACAACGCGGCAACAAAATCCGCGTTGCTGCGGTTATCAATTTCATAGATGACATCAATCAGGTATTCGTCTGGGTGGAAGCGGTATATCTTGCGAATCGAGACCCCGTCCTGCTCATAATGTAGCGCGACGTCCAGGGGCCTCTGCCCCTCTCGCACAACGTACGAATATCGATCCGCCTGGAACCTCGGCCGACCTTCGTTTCGAGCATCGGGGCCGTCTCGACCCAACAACCCACTCTGCGCCAAATATGTGCTGTCATCGCTTCGATCCAAGAGTATTAGCGGCACATCAGGCTGTTCCAAACTCACGGCATATTGGGGAAGTTGCAACCCCGCAATGTCCCCACCAAACGGGTCAATCCACACGTGTTGGATGGGTGTTTCAACTTCTATAAGTTGCTCTGGAATTGAAGTTCTCGTGGTTGTAGTTACCGTCCGATCGCTCTTCACGAGACTCGCGTCTGGAACGTCCGTGGCGCTTGATTCCCCAGGCGCGATCTCAGGCGCAACGAACCTCTCCGTGTTTGGCAACGGCGCCCTTTGTTCGCTCACGGGAATAGCCCTTGCGCTATCAGCCGTCCACGCCTGGATCAAAAGGTATCCGACGACGGCCAACCCTGCCAACAACGACCACCGTATGATTTCGCTAGGATTCAATGAGCGCTTTCTCCGCTAACTATCGTTGAATTGGTCGAATGCTCAAGATCATCGGGGACGGGATCAAACCCGCCGCGGTGAAGCGGATGACATTTCCCAAGCCGCTTGACCGTAAGCCATAACCCAAGAGCGGCCCCGTGCTTTCCGATGGCCGTCACCGCGTATTGTGAACAGGTCGGTTCGAACCGGCAGTGTGGGCCGATCATCGGGCTAATCCAAAACCGATAAAACCCAACCAACCCTAGGAGTATCCGGCTCGAAAACTGATTCAGTCTCGGATTAAGCTTCACCCACAAGTCCTTTCCATAATTGCGACAAAGCATCCGTCAACTCGGCAACACTTTTTCTACCGTCTTTTCCGGGGATTGCCTGGATAATAATGTCCATCGCTGGCAATCGGTGTTGTTCGTGACGAAACGACTCGCGGATCACTCGCTTTGCTCTATTTCGAGCAACCGCACGATGCATTGCTCGCTTACTCACGACAATGCCAAGCCTTGGCATCGACTCATTATTCGGCAGCGCGAGCAACCGCAGTGGCGGGTGCGTCCGGCGTACACTGGCTTCCTGAAAAACGCGATCGAATTGATGCCTTTTTGTTAGTCGTCGCGAGCGTCCGTAACCAAATCCTGGCGAGAGGGTTCTAGACAGCGAGCCTTTTGCGTCCTTTTGCACGGCGAGAGTTTATTACTTTGCGACCGGCCTTGGTCGACATTCGGTGCCGAAATCCATGGGTTCTCTTTCGTTTAATTACGCTTGGTTGGTATGTTCGTTTCATGCATCGCAATCTAGTGTCACGGGAGGCGGCGATTCTAGTGAGGTCAAGCAGAAAGTGTCAATTTGTAAAATATATATAGAAGACGTTGTTGTTGTTGTTAATGACCGGTGAAACTGTGAGTAACTGGCATCGGGGTGCGTGAAAGAAGGCGATGACCACGGGTGAATGATGTGGATAAGGCCTGAATTTGGCATGTGTTAACTGGGGATGAAGATCACCGGGGAACTTATCCACAGCTTATTCGCGATGATTTGCACAAGTTACTCACACCGGCCGCGGATGATGTGCGACCGGATCAAATGTTGGCATAGGCCCAGTTCCTTGATATTTCGAACAAAAATAATGTGGAGGCACATTTCGTTGCGACTTCAATAGCTATGGGCTTGAGTTAGTCATTAGAATGTGACGAAGAGCGGTGTCGAAGAATCAGCAATATTGATCGTCGGGGGGGGCGAAAACGAAGTGGGTCTATTGGTCTGGGAGCAGTGCTTAGAGAAACTACAGGACGAATACTCCTCCGAGCAGTTTAATACCTGGATTAGGCCTCTGCAGGTGCACGTGGACGAATCTAGTCTACGACTCCTTGCACCAAACCCGTACGTTCGCGACCAAGTGGAAACGACTTTTCTCGAACGAATTCAAGAGCTTATTAACGATCTGGGTGATCCTACTAGCCCCCTGAGCGTTGACCTTGGGGTGGGGAGTCGAGATCGCATGGCCGGTGTGCCGGTGCGAAGCGAGCCGCGAGACAATCGCACATCCGGGGGTCTTATTGGCACCTTTCGGTTTGAGACGTTTGTAGAAGGTAAATCAAACGAGTTGGCGCGGGCGGCAGCCTTCCAAGTGTCAGAAAACGCCGGCCAGTCGTACAACCCGCTCTTGCTCTACGGGGGTGTGGGCTTAGGCAAGACGCATTTGATGCACGCCGTGGGCAACGAAATCCTCTTGAAAACGCCCGAGGCGAAGGTCGTTTACTTGCATTCTCAACGCTTTGTTCAGGATATGGTGAAAGCGTTGCAGACGGGGACAATGCAGGAATTTATGCACCACTATCGATCGGTGGATGCGCTCCTGATAGACGACATACAATTTTTTGCTAACAAGATGAGGTCCCAAGAAGAGTTCTTCCATGTGTTTAATGCGCTATACGAACGCGAGAACCAGATGGTGTTCACCTGCGATCGATATCCTAGCGAAATTCAGGGTCTCGAAGACCGGCTGAAATCTAGATTCGTCCATGGCCTTACGGTTGAGGTCGAGGCTCCAGACCTAGAGACACGCGTGGCCATTCTTATGAAAAAGGCCGAGGTGGAAGGAATCGCCTTGGATACAGACGTTGCGTTCTATATGGCGGAACGGGTGAGAAGCAACGTGCGGGAGCTCGAGGGGGCACTGCGACGGGTTTTGGCAAGCGCGCGGTTCAGTGGCCATCGAATCACAGTCGAGCATGTCCGCAAGTCGCTACGAGACCTCATTGCCATTCAAGATCGTCAAGTCAGCGTGGATAATATCCAGCGAACCGTGGCCGAGTATTACAACATTAAGCACGCAGATATGTTGAGTAAGCGTCGCAACCGGACCATCGCGCGGCCGAGGCAAATGGCGATGAGTTTGGCCAAGGAGCTTACGCAGCATTCGTTGCCTGAATTGGGGGAGTTTTTTGGCGGTCGAGACCACACTACGGTTATCCACGCGTGTCGAAAAATCGATGAGTTGAAGGAATCCAATGCCGATCTCGCTGAGGACTATAGAAACTTGTCTAGGATGCTGAACGGCTAAGGGTCGAGTTTGCGATGAAATTTACTACCGAACGAGAGAACTTGCTGCGTCCCTTGCAGCTCGTAACGGGCGTCGTTGAGCGGCGTCAGACGCTACCGGTACTTTCTAACGTGCTGATTAAGGCAGCCGATGGCGCAGTCTCAATTACCGGCACCGATCTTGAGGTTCAATTAGTCGCCACGGTTGACGGCATCGATATAGAACAAGAGGGCGCGGTAACAGTACCAGCACGCAAACTCGCGGATATTTGGCGATCTTTGGTGGAGGGAGCAACAGTTTCCCTTGTTGTGGAAGGAGACCGAACGATCGTTCGGTCAGGGAGGAGCCGTTTCGCCTTGGCCACCCTCCCAGTGGACGAGTTTCCAGACGCGGTGAGCCAGCAGGCCGACGTTAATGTTTCTTTGCCATTGGCCGACCTGCAGAGACTGCTTGATAAAACGAGCTTTGCGATGGCTCAACAGGATGTGCGGTACTTTCTGAACGGCCTTTTGTTAGAAATCACGAGCACCCACCTTCGGGCCGTAGCTACGGATGGGCACCGCATGGCTATGTGTACGGTGGGACAAAATGTAACCGGGGTGGATCGCATCCAAGCAATCGTGCCAAGGAAGGGCGTTATAGAGCTTGGTCGCCTGCTTAATGAATCGAGCGCTGATGTCGAGCTATCCCTAGGAAGCAATCATCTTACCGTGAAACAAGACGCATATACGCTGACCACGAAGCTCGTCGACGGGAAGTTCCCGGATTACGAAACCGTGATACCAAAAGAGACGGGGCGAACAGTGGTGGGCGATCGAGAGACGCTGCGGCACGCGTTCCAGCGCGCATCCATTTTGTCCAACGAAAAGTACCGTTGCGTGCGGCTTTCCCTGGAGGGGGAGCAAATGAAAATTGAGGCCAACAATCCGGAACAAGAAGAGGCCGAAGAGATCGTGGCGGTAGAATACGAGGGGGACTCACTCGAAATAGGGTTCAATGTTGCGTATTTACAGGACGTTTTGGGGGTACTGGAGACCGAATCGGTGAGACTATCTGTAGCGGATGCGAACAGTAGTGCGCTGATTGAAGCTCCCGGCGTGGACGATTCTCTGTATGTCGTTATGCCCATGCGGCTTTAACGCCTCGAGATGATCCTCGCGCGAGTCGAGGCGCAGAACGTACGAAACATAGAGACCGCGGGCATCGATCTGAGCCCAGGCCTCAACGTTCTGTCGGGCGCAAATGGGGCCGGCAAAACGGCGCTTCTAGAGGCCGTTCATCTATTGCTTCGAGGCCGCTCGTTTCGGACGCGTGCCATCGAGACCATCATCAGGGGGGATGGCGACACGCTGACTATTCGCGCCGTCATCCGGGATCCCTTGTTAGGCGAGTCTAGTATCGGGCTGATCAAAGACCGAAAAAAGAACACTCAGTTACGTCGAGATGGCGCTACGGTGACGAATGCGTCAGAGGTTGCGGGCCTATTGCCGGTACAGCTGTTACTCCCCGACCTTGCAAACCTTGTTTTTGGGCCGCCCTTACACCGCAGGCAGTGGCTAGACTGGGGTACGTTCCACGTGAAACACGAGTATCTTGCGACACTGCGGGACTATTTGCGCGCGATCCGTCAGCGAAATGCGGCGTTGCGGGGCGACGATCAAGCAACGATTGGGTTGTGGGGTGAGCAGGCCGGTGAGTTGGGAGAGCGCGTCACGGCAGCGCGGGACGAGTACTTAGACGTCATAAACGCGGAGCTCAGCAACACCTTGGCATCGTTGAGTCCAGATCTGAAGGTGGTTTTGCGCCATGAGCCGGGCTGGCGGGGCGATTCTTTGGCAAATGAATTGAGACAACACGCCCCGCGAGATGTAAAATTAGGGTCGACGCAGGCGGGTCCCCACAGGGGGGATGTCCGGATCGAAATTGTTCCAAGATCGATACAAACGTCGCCGCTGCCGGCGGCGCACGTGCTTTCCCGAGGTCAGGGGAAAGTAGTGGCTAGCGCGATGAAGTTGGTTCAGGCACAGCACCTGTCATCAACGGCGGAGCGGCCCTCGCTTTTTCTTATCGACGATGCGGGTGCGGAGCTCGATAGAGCGCATAGAGATCGATTTTTTGGAATGTTGAACGATCAGGGCTATCAAATTTTAGCAACCACCACCGATTCGGACTGGCTTTCGGGCGGACACCCATTCGCTCGCGCGGCATTGTTTCACGTGGAACATGGCCACATCGAACCAACCGATCAAGATTAGGGACAATAGGTAAATATGGCGGAAGATACATACGATTCCGAGAGCATTAAGGTGTTGAAGGGGCTGGACGCGGTCCGGAAACGCCCCGGGATGTATATCGGAGACACCGAGGACGGAACCGGGCTACACCACATGGTGCAAGAACTCGTGGATAACGCCATTGACGAGGCCCTAGCAGGGTATTGCGACGCAGTTGATGTGACGATACACGTTGGCAACGCGGTGTCGGTCAAGGATAACGGCAGGGGGATCCCTGTCGACATACACGCTGAAGAGGGGGTCTCCGCTGCAGAGGTGATCATGACAACGCTTCATGCAGGCGGTAAATTTGACGATAACAGCTACAAAGTGTCCGGCGGCTTGCACGGTGTTGGGGTGTCCGTGGTTAACGCGCTCTCGGATATGTTTAGGTTAACGATTCGAAGGGAAGGGCAAGTATTTGAACAGGTCTACCGCCACGGAGTTCCAGAAGCACCGGTCGCGGCGATAGGTGAGGCAAAAGAAACGGGCACCGAGTGTTACTTCGAACCGTCTCCAGATACGTTCACTAACATTGATTTCAATTACGATGTGCTGTCGCGACGGCTTCGAGAGCTGGCGTTTTTGAATTCGGGGGTGCTAATTCGAGTCAAAGACGAGCGTAGTGATCGAAGTGACGAATTCAGGTACGACGGCGGCCTGCAAGCGTTTGTAGAATTCCTCAATCTCAACAAACAAGCGCTAAACGACGTTTTCCATTGCACCTCGACCCGCGAAGACGACGTGACCGTTGAGGTTGCGATGCAATGGAACGACGGCTATCAAGAGCAAGTCTATGCGTACACAAACAATATTCCGCAAGGGGATGGGGGAACCCATCTGGCGGGATTTCGATCGGCACTAACGCGCACCCTAAATTCGTATATTGAGCGTGAGGGGCTGTCAAAGAAAGCGGATGTGCAAACAACTGGGGATGACGCTCGCGAGGGGCTAACGGCGGTTATTTCGGTGAAACTCCCGGATCCAAAGTTCTCATCGCAGACCAAAGACAAGCTCGTATCAAGCGAGGTGAAAGCCGCTGTGGAACAGGAGCTGGGTAAATTCTTCGGTGCTTACCTAGATGAACACCCACAAGACGCCAAAGCATTGGTGTCGAAGATGATCGATGCGGCTCGGGCGCGCGAAGCTGCACGGAAAGCGAGGGAATTGACGCGGCGTAAGGGCGCCCTGGATATCGCGGGGCTACCGGGCAAACTTGCGGATTGTCATGAAAAGGATCCGGCATTGTCGGAAATTTTCATTGTGGAGGGAGATTCTGCGGGAGGCTCGGCGAAAAGGGGTCGAGATCGGCAGACTCAAGCGATTTTGCCCTTGCGGGGCAAGATTCTTAACGTCGAAAAGGCCCGTTGGGACAAAATGCTTTCGCACGCTGAAATCGGCGCTTTAGTAACGGCGTTGGGTTGTGGTATCGGACCGGATTTTGATCTTTCCAAGCTTCGATATCATCGCGTAATTATTATGACGGATGCTGATATCGATGGGTCTCACATCCGGACACTATTGCTTACCTTTTTCTTTCGTCAAATGGGTGCGTTGATCGAGCATGGTCACGTTCTTATTGCGCAGCCGCCTCTATTCAAGGTCAAGAAGGGTAGGAGGGAGCGTTACCTTAAAGACGAGTTGGAGTTAGACGAGCACTTTTTACGACTTGCTCTCGAAGAAACCACGCTCCACACCGGCACGTCAGCGGGTGCGATGGAGTCGGAAGCGCTGGAGTCGTTGGCGCGGGCTTATTTAGGGCTCTTAAACCGGTTGCGGGAGATAAGCAGGTCGTACCCTCTGATGATTACCGAAGCCCTTACGCGTGTTGCTGCGGTCGAGGACGATACGCTTCGGAACGAAGCGGCGATGGGGGATTGGTGCGAAACCCTAGAAAGGGAGATGGCGCAGGGCGATCTAGAGGTGCGGGTGACGATCATCCACGACGAGAATCGTCAAACTTACAGCGCGGAAATTCAGCAGACGCAACACACGGTCGAACAAACCACCCTCCTTGATGCTGGGTTTTTTCGTTCCCCGGATTATGCGCGCATCCGTACCGTGGCTTCTCAGCTCGACGGACTGCTTGAAGACGGGGCATATCTCGAACGAGGCGAACGGACTAAAGAGATAAAGACTTTTGAAGAAGGGCTGGAGTGGATACTTTCTGAAGCGAGGAGGGGCACGGACATACAGCGCTATAAGGGCCTTGGAGAAATGAATCCGGACCAACTCGCAGACACAACGATGGACCCGCAAACGCGGAACATGCTGCGCGTAACGGTACAAAGTGCCATTGATGCAGGCCAAATTTTCTCGACCCTGATGGGGGAACAAGTTGAACCACGACGCCAATTCATCGAAACGAATGCGCTCTCCGTGGCCAACCTGGACGTCTAAACGTCCAGCTCCCGCATTGTTTGATGCAGCCAATCTTCGGCTAACCGATTGATTTCTTTAGAGTTTCTTCCTAGGCTCGTAATCGGACTGCTAATTCGGACTTGTATCGTTCCTGCGTGTTTTTTGAATGAGTGAGCGGGCCAGCAACGGCCGGCATTATGGGCGACCACGATCACGGGATTCCCGCTAGCGGAAGCGAGGGCCGCGCCGCCGCGTTGCATGGGCGCGCGCTGCCCGGTAGCCATTCGAGTCCCTTCAGGGAACAAGGTGACCCACGTGCCCTCTTCGAGGCGAGTGCACCCTTGTTCGATTAATTGTCGTAACGCGCCGTGCGGGCGTCCACGATCAATAGCAATGGGCCGCAGAAGCGCAAACGCCCATCCAAAAAAAGGAATCCAGAGCAATTCTTTTTTTATTAGCGTTGTCTGGGGCGATACTAGGGTTTGGATGAAAAGCGCTTCCCAGGTGCTTTGATGTTTTACCAGCAACACGCAGGGACCTTGGCCCAAGTGCTCTTGTCCGACAACGACGTGACGGATCCGGCAGGTGACACGGAGCCACCAAAGCGAGAGCTTGGTCCAGCAGACGACGATGAATTGATAGCGTTGTCGAAACGGTAACATCCATCCGACCAGAACCGACAGTGTTCCCCAGACGACGGTTATCGGGATATAGCCGCAATAGAATAGAAATGAGCGTAGTGCAATCACGACGCGGCACCCCGAAACGTGTTGGAACGTGGGAGTCGATTTATCGCCAACATATGAGGGGATAACAAACTCAGGGTTTCCGTCTCGAGTAGTATTTGCAATCTAAGGGATGGTTTGGCTTCGGTCAAAATGTGCTCGAGGCATAGAAGGGGGCGTTTGAATTGAAACCGCGATTGCGATGCGAGTGGGCTAATGCGGATAGCGTCTGTGCCCATTACCACGACACGGAATGGGGCGTACCAACGCGAGACCCCCAAGCGCTTTTTGAACGATTGACCCTCGAAAGCATGCAAGCAGGACTCAGTTGGCTGACGGTCTTAAATAAGCGCGAGGCGATGCGCCGTGCGTTTCACGGTTTCGACCCCAAAGCGCTTGCGGAAGTGGCCGACATAGAAAAGTCGGATTGGCTAAAGGATAGTGGATTGATCCGTCATCGCGGCAAGCTCAACGGGATGATCGCGAACGCACGGATATTTGATGAGATGATCGAGCCGGGACGGTTTTTGTGGTCCTTCGTTAGCGACACGCCGATACAAAATGGTTGGAGGCAAGGCACGGACGTACCATCAAAGACAGAACGCTCGAAAAAAATGTCACGAGCACTCAAGGAGCTAGGGTTCATCTTCGTCGGCCCCACGACTTGTTATTCGTTTATGCAAAGTGCTGGACTAGTGAATGATCACGTTGTTTCGTGCTACCGCCACGCAGAGGTCAGCTGCGCCAATAGTCTGGCGTCAACAAGACAAGAAGGGTAAATATTTCGAGTCGGCCCAGTAGCATGGCGGTCACCAGAAGCCACTTGCTCGATGCGGTAAGCGCTTGATAACTAAGTGCCACATCACCTAGCCCTGGTCCTAAATTATTTAAGCAAGCGCCAATTGCCGAAAATGCGCTGACGAAATCCAAATCGGACGTTGCAAGTAACGCGCACAACAAGCCGATAAAAAACAGCAAATAAACCGCGAAAAACCCCCAAACAGCGTCAACGACGCGATCAGGCACCAATTGATGGCCCATCTTGATATGGAATATACCGTTGGGGTGTACGAGGCGACGCATCTCGCGGAGGCCTTGTCTGAAGATCAAGAGCACGCGATACACCTTTATGCCGCCGGCCGTTGAACCGGCGCATCCGCCAGCAAAAGCAGCGAATAGTAGAAGAAACGGAATAACGGAGGGCCATGCACTAAAATTTGTGGTCGTGAATCCTGTTGTGGTTGCAATCGAGACCGCTTGAAATACGGCATCCCGCATCGGATTGGACGAGGCTCCAGGGTGTGCTTGGAGTATCCATGCGACTCCGAGCGCCAGAACGATCAATATTGCGATGTATAGCCGAACCTCGACGTCGCGAATATAGGGTGTTAGTCGCCGTTGTTGGAGAACGCCGAAATGCAACGTAAAGTTAATGCCCGCGAGCACCATAAAAACGATTGCAACGCCCTCGATTGCTGCATTGTCAAAGAAGCCCAAGCTGGCGTCGTGAGTCGAGAACCCGCCGATCGCAACGGTCGAAAAGGCATGACAAATGGCATCGAATACGCCCATGCCAGCGACCGCGTACGAAGTCGCACAAGCCACAGTAATCCCGAGATATATGTACCAGAGTGACTTGGCTGTTTCGGTGATGCGAGGTTTTAGTTTAGCGTCTTTAACTGGCCCAGGTGCTTCCGCCCGATAGAGTTGCATTCCCCCGATGCCGAGCATAGGGAGAATGGCAACGGCAAGGACGATGATACCCATCCCGCCTAGCCACTGGAGCTGAGCCCGATAGAAGAGAATAGAACGGGGTAGCGTGTCGAGCCCTGTTAGAACCGTGGCCCCAGTGGTCGTAATTCCCGAAAAAGACTCGAACGCAGCGTCGGTAAAATTCTCGGTGATGCCCGAACCAAGTAGTGGCGAAAGAGGCAGCGCGCCAAATAAGCCAAGTCCCAGGTAAAAGAGCACGGTCACCAAAAACCCTTCGCGGCTGCGTAGCTCGACACCGTCGCGTTTCAGACGCCACAGAACAAATCCTGTAGCCAACGTAATCGCAAACGCGATGGCGAATGTGCTAACCGTGTCCTCGAGATAAATCACCGCAACAAGCATTGGCATCAGCAACGTCAAACTGAAAAGCATCAGTAGCGTTCCCGTGACACCAAGAATGACGTTTAGGTGCATATCTAAAAGAAGTTGAAATTGACCTGAAACAGTCGTTCCACAGAACCTATTCGCGATTTGTCGGTTAGAAACAATATGACGTGGTCCTCGGACTTAATTTCTAATTCGTCGTGGGCAATAAGGACCTGATTGTCTCTGACCAACGCTCCTATCGTTGTGCCTTCTGGGAGGCCTAAGTCAACGAGCCTGCGGCCCACCACTTTGCTGCTCCGTTCGTCGCCGTGAACGATGGCCTCCATGGCTTCTGCCGCTCCCCGACGCAGACTGTGGACACGGGCCACGTCCGCCCGTCGGACGTGCGTGAGGATCGTGCTTGTTGTGGCTAATTGAGGGGATATCGCGATATCGATCGAACCTTCGTGCATCAGGTCCACATATGCCGGCTTGCCAATAAGCGTCATTACTTGGCGAACGCCCAACTGTTTCGCCAGCATAGACGACATGATATTGACCTCGTCGTCATTGGTCACCGCGCAGAATGCATCGGTACGTTCTATATTTTCCTGGATTAGGAGATCTCGATCTGTCGCATCACCCAGGATCACGACGCTTGAGTTGAGTCTCTGCGCCGCGGTGTCGGCACGTTCCGCGCTAAATTCAAGCACCTTCACTGAAAAAGAAGATTCGATGGAGCGAGCCAGTGATTCGCCGATATTTCCGCCCCCAGCAATCATGACTCGTTTGAAAGGCTTTTCGACGTGCCGGAACTCTGCCATGACGGCGCTTATATTTTCTGCCGCGGCCACGAAGAAAACCTCATCCTCAGCCTCAACGATGGTATCCCAGCGGGGAGTAATCGGCTGACCCTGTCGAAAAATTGCCGCCACACGTGTCTCAACATTGGGAATGTGATCACGCAAGGCAATAATTCGCTGACCTACCAGCGGGCCGTCATGGTATGCGCGCATTGCGGCGAGCTGAACCCGGCCGTCGGCAAAATCGAGAACCTGTAATGCGCCGGGGTGTTGCAAGAGTTGCTGTATTTGATCTGTGACGACCGCCTCAGGATCTATTAGCACGTCGATGGGCATGTGATCTTGCGTAAAGAAATCCGATCCTTTCAGATACGCCGACGCTCTAATCCGAGCGATTTTCATGGGTGTTTTAAAAAGGGAGTAGCTCACTTGGCACGCGACCATGTTGACTTCGTCACTCCCGGTCACCGCAATCAGCATATCGGCATCATCGGCATTCGCCTGCTGGAGCACGTCGGGCCTCGACGCGTGTCCGTACACGGTGCGGATGTCGAGCCGGTCACGCAGTTCCTGCAAACGGTGTTCATCGAGATCGACCACGGTGACGTCAAATGCCTCGCCGGCAAGGTGTTCCGCGAGGGTCCCACCAACCTTGCCGACTCCTAGAATCAAGATTTTCATGGGTTGATCATTACAACTTGGTTATTCGGGAATAAAAAAAGCCGTCTGCGCCACCCTCTTCGGGAAGGCTTTGACGGCCGTACCGGGTGGCGTGGCCCCAATTGGCGGAAATGGGCGCTGTCACCGCATCGGCGGCTTGATCCAGAAAATGTCGAATCACTGAATCGTTTTCGTCCGGCAGGATCGAACAAGTGCTGTATAACAGGGTACCCCCAGAAGCCAACATGTGCCATAGGTTGCATAGCAGGTCTTGTTGTCGGCGTTGCAAACGGATCACGTCTTCATGGGTTCGATGCACCTTGATATCCGGTTTTCTTCGCAGCGTGCCGGTACCGGTGCATGGGGCGTCGATAAGAATGGAATCAAATAATACGCCGTCCCACCAATCTTGCTGAGTTGCATCGGCCGCGCGAAGCTTGAACGGAAGGCCAAGTCGAAGCGACTCGTTTTCTCCGAATGAGCTTCGTGTGGCGTCCATATCAATGGCGGTCAGGTCGATGTCTTGGTGTGCCTCCAGGAGTTGCAAGGCCTTTATCCCAGGCGCCGCGCAGGCGTCAAGTACCCGCGTCGACGGTTGTGGCGCTAACAGTTGTATAACACGCTGCGAGGCTTCGTCTTGTACCGTAAACCAGCCGTCGCTGTATCCTGGGATTGTATTCGCCGCCTGCGGTGTCGCCAGAGATAAGGAGTTGGCCAGGTTGCCGGGGACTGTGGGTATGCCTTGATTCCCAAGAACTTGAGCGAACGATTCTGCTGTTTGCCGATTTCGATTGACGCGTAACGTCATGGGAGCTCGGGTGTTGTTAGCTTGAAGAATCTTGTCTGCCCATTCGGGGTAATGGCGTTGGATGGATTGGATCAACCAAGTCGGGGCTTCAAAGCGCGCCTCAATACTTGGCTCGACGGACTTCTTTGGTGTGCGTAGAACTGAATTAACGAGTCCGCAAGCCCAACCCTTGCCGAGGTGTCGGGCTGCTTCAACCGCGAGGTTCACGGCGGCGTAATTTGCGATGGCAGAGTATTGGAGTTGGTATGTGCCCACCAACATCAAACAGTAGACGTCTAGATCTTTTTTGCGGAGTGGCTTTCGTAGTTGCGAATCGAGCCATTCGGACAATGAAAACCAGTGGCGGAGGACGCCGTAACAGAGCTCAAAGATAAGGGCTTGTTCGGGATGATCGCGATAAGCGTCCAGTGCTCTTTCGAGGGACTCGCCAGCGGATACGGCGCGGATGGAACGCGCGGCGGCAGCCCGCGGGTCATTCAACGACATCGTATTGGATTCCTATCTTAAATAAATCGGCGTGGCCGTTGGCGGCCTGATCAACCGACATAGGAGTTCCTCGGCCTCGATTCAATTGGACGGTGTTGAGCAGTAGAAGACCATCCCGGCATCCGACTGCAAGTCCACGGCTCGTTTTGACCAGTTCGCCGGGGTTCGCCGATCCTTCTAGAGCCGCTGCGTTCAAGATACGTATACGATCCCTTCCTAGTCTAGTGTACGCGGCCCCGCGATTCGTTAGGGCTCGAACAACACGCTCGATTTCGACGGCTCCAGTTTTCCACGCGATGAGAGATTCGGCTGGCTTCAGTTTGTGGGCGTAAGTCGCTCGTTGATGGTCTTGGGACAAAGCCGGCGGCAGGGACCTCCAATCTCTTAGCAGGTCAATCAGGGCGGCGCTCCCGAGCTTGGCTAACGCCGTAGAAAGGGATGCCCCGGTCTCGTCGCCGGTTAGTTGGTAACGGGCGAACGCAAATATTGGTCCCGTGTCCAGCGTTTCCTCGATTTGCATGATAGATACTCCGGTCTCGCTGTCGCCGGCCATGATCGATCGCTCAATGGGCGCGGCACCGCGCCATCGGGGTAACAGCGAGGCATGGACATTCAAGCTAGCAAATTGGGGTGCACGGAATATTTCTGGAGGAAGAATCATTCCGTAGGCAGCGACAATGAGAAGGTCGAGGCCTGCAACTAGGTCTTCTCGACCCTTCAAATTGGTTGGCGCCGCACAAGGGATTCCTTGGCGATCAGCCTCTTGCTGGACAGCGCTCGAAATGATCTTACGCCCTCTCCCGCTCGGGCGGGCAGGCTGAGTGAGTATTCGCACGACATCGTGGGGGGTCTTAGTTAGTTCGCGAAGTATGATGGCGGCAAAATCTGGGGTGCCGGCAAATCCCAAGCGCATCGGGTTAATCTCGCGTTCGTTTGGCGAGTTTTTTGCGGATGTGACTTCGCTTCAGCGTGGACAAGTAGTCGACGAATAACCGGCCTTCGAGATGGTCACACTCGTGTTGAATACAGACGGAAAGGAGCCCCTCGGCTTCAAAATCTTGGGCATTGCCAAGTTTGTCGAGCGCTGAAACGCGAACGCGTTCAGCACGCTCAACCTCCTCAAAAAAGCCGGGAACCGAAAGGCATCCTTCCTCTCGCCGTTGTAACCCACCAAGCACCTCGATCGTTGGGTTGACAAGTGCATAGGGGTGATCACGCGATTCGGAGACATCGACAACAACGATACGCTTATGTACGTCGACCTGGGTCGCTGCCAGGCCAATACCAGGTGCGGCGTACATGGTCTCTAGCATGTCGTCTATCAGCTCGGTAATACCGGAAGTTACTCGCGCGACGGGCAATGCTTTTTGGCGTAAGCGCGGGTCAGGAAACTCGAGGATGTTGAGTTGTGCCATTGAAATAGATTATCGAAAAAATGCCAAAAAGCAGCGACGGGTCGCAATTTTGCCTGAAAGGTAAGCGAGGACAACCCGACGCGGCGGATAGGAGGAGAACATGGGGGAGTTGATGGGCGAGAATTTGGGCGCGATCAGGATGAAATAGTTGAACGAACGGTACTCGCCAATGCGCACGATATCCCCATTTGTCGCCAGTCGACGGGGTGGGTATATTTTGCGCGCTTTGGAACGTAGGACACAAACATGAGCTGGGTGGCAATTTTGATGGGATCCCAATCCGATTGGTCGGCGATGGAGTCGGCGACGGAAGTCCTAGGCGACTTGGGAATCGAGTTTGAAGTAAGGGTGAGTTCGGCTCACCGAACGCCTCGTGAAACGGCCGCATACGTTGACGATGCTGATTCAAGGGGATGTGGCGTGTTTATTTGTGGCGCAGGATTAGCCGCGCACCTTGCCGGTGCAGTCGCTGCGCACACGACGCGGCCCGTGATTGGCGTACCAATGGAAGCGGGTCCACTTTCCGGGATTGACGCACTGCTTTCGACGGTCCAAATGCCACCAGGCATTCCGGTGGCCACCGTTGCTGTGGGTCGAACGGGGGCCAAAAATGCGGGTTATTTGGCTGGGCAGATCCTTGCCCTTGGCAACGAGGAACTCGCCGAGCGGTTGTCGCAAGATCGGGCGCAGAATCGGGAGAAAGTGGCGGAACAAAATCGTTCGGTTCAGGCGTCCCTGGACAGCGAGTGAATGACGATGAGGTTCAACGCGCGACAGACATCCTATTGACTGGGGGGGTGGTCGCCCACGCCTGTGAGGGCGTGTGGGGCCTGGCGTGCGATGCATATTCGTTTGCGAGTGTACAAAGAATACTCGAGCTGAAACATCGGCCCACTCAACATGGACTGATTCTAATCGGTGATCAGGCGGCGGAATTCTCGGTAGAGCTTATGGGTCTGAACGAAGAACAACGCGAGGAAGTTGTGAATAGTTGGCCAGGCCCAGAGACTTGGATAATGGAGACGCACCGATTTCCGGCGTGGATAACGGGGGGTCGGGGGACGGTGGCCGTTCGTGTTCCCGGTCACGAACAAGCTCGAGAGATGGCACGTCGGTTCGGGGGTCCGCTCGTCTCAACCTCAGCGAATCGATCGGGTGAAGAGCCGGGCACTTGCCAGGCGGAGGTGGCGAAAAGCTTGGGTGACGAAGTAGATTATCTGTTACCGGGCGCGACTTCGGGGTCCATGGGGCCGAGCCGGATACGGGTTGCTGGGAGCGGCGAGGTATTACGTTGAGTTCGGATCGGTACGCCGTCATTGGCAACCCTGTTGCACACAGTCTCTCGCCGATAATTCATCGAGCGTTTGCGCGGCAGTCGGGGGATTCCTTGACGTACTCAGTCATTGAAACACCCCTCGATGGGTTCGCGTCTGGAGCGGCGGAGTTCTTTGATGCTGGCGGGCGCGGCTTGAACGTGACGGTCCCGTTTAAATCGCTGGCCTATGAGTGGGTCGAGTTTCGAGACGAGTACAGTCACGAGGCCCGGGCTGTCAACACAATACGACCGACTAAAGAGGGGTTTAAAGGGTTTAACACCGATGGCGTCGGCCTAATGCGTGATTTGGAGCGACTGGGGTGGTCTCCGACTGATGCCCGCGTACTGATCCTCGGGGCGGGCGGCGCAGCGCGGGGAATTGTTGGTCCGCTGCTACGAGGTTCTGCCGGAGCCGTCACGATCGCGAATCGAACGTGGAGAAAGGCTCGTGAGTTAGCGGATGAGTTTGAAGGCGTAGATTGGACCGGGCTCGACAAGATTGAGGGATTGTGGGACATCGTGATCAATGCAACCTCTGCTGGAATCGATGACGAAGGGGCGATTGTGACTCGAGACACGCTGCGAAACGCACTTTGCTACGATCTCTACTACCGGTCAGATGGCAACACACCGTTCGTTACGTGGGCGCAGGCCGTTGCTTCGGCGACGTCGGACGGCTTGGGCATGTTGGTTGAACAGGCGGCAGAAGCCTTTCGCATCTGGCGGGGTTATGAACCCGACACGGTTTCGGTGCTGCGACAACTTAGAAGACACGGGTGAAACTCTAGAGAGGCTTGGGTCCAAGGAATTACGTCGAATGAGGGCTTATTCATCCGCATCATACGATCGCATTGGCGATCCGTATCGCTGTTCGGTTTAAAGAAAAAGAGAGGAGCCATGAATCCCACGAGACTACTTCGTAGGGTTGTATACGCCGCGTTAGCGCTCGCGTCCGTGGTCGTTGTTCTGGGAGCGTATACGCGTCTAGCTGACGCAGGACTCGGATGTCCAGACTGGCCGGGTTGTTACGGAATGCTAGGTGTTCCGGAGTCCGATGAGCAGATTCGGTTGGCGGAAGCGCGCTATCCGGGAATTCCTGTCGAACCGGCGAAGGCTTGGCCCGAGATGGTCCACCGTTATTTTGCGACGGGCCTTGGCATACTGTGTCTAGGCATACTGGCGTTGGCCTGGTCAAAAGGTCAGCGCCTTTTCATTCCATTCACGTTAGCGGCCCTGGTGATCGTGCAAGGTGCGTTTGGGGCCTGGACGGTGACGCTTAAACTTTGGCCGCAGGTTGTGACAGCGCATTTGCTGGGTGGTTTTGCCACGTTGTCAGTACTTTGGTGGTACGTCCTGTCACTGCGGCCAGCGATCGGCGTAATAGCCGTTCCGAAGAAATGGGCTCAACTCGCGTTAGTGGCTGTAATTTTACAGATCGCCGTTGGGGGGTGGGTAACGTCGAATTACGCGGCTCTGGCATGTCCGGATTTCCCGACCTGCCATGGTCAGTTCATTCCCACAATGGACTTTGAACGCGGGTTTGATTTTTCTCAGACCATTGGGCCGAACTACTTGGGTGGCCAGTTAGACAGTGATGCACGTGTCGCGATTCAAGTGGTGCATCGTCTGGGAGCCGTCATCGTTTTAGTGGTTGTTGGACTGTTGGTTTTTCATCTTCGGTCTCGCCCTTTCGGTTGGGCCCTCGGTAGCGTTTTGTGTATACAGTGGGTTCTGGGTATCTCGAACGTTCTTTTCGATCTACCGCTTTTGGTGGCTGTATTACACAATGCCGGTGGCGCTACGCTATTGCTGATGGTTCTCACCGTTAACGTTGCATTGGGCCAGAATCAAGAACCGCAGATTCACAATAGGAACCACAGCCGTTGAGTGATACGTCGATCGAAAGGGTGCGCTATGTGTGGCGCGATTACCTTGAAATATGCAAGCCGAAGGTGGTTTTACTGATGTTGATGTGTGCGGCGGTCGGAATGTTTCTGGCGGTCCCGGGAATGGTCCCCCCGAATATCATTTTGTGTGGCCTATCGGGTATTGCTTTAGTCGCCGCGTCGGCTGCGGCCATCAACCACATTGCGGACGCGCAGATTGATTTACGGATGGCAAGAACCAAGGATCGTCCTGTTGCCACGGGCCGTGTGTCAACGACGCAGGGGCTCGTGTTCGCTGGGATCACGGGGTCGGTTGGATTTGTCATCCTCTACTATCTTGTGAATCCTCTGACCGCGCTCCTTAACCTGACGTCGTGGGTTGGCTACGGTTTGGTTTATACGCTTTACTTAAAGCGAGCGACGCCACAGAACATCGTTATTGGGGGGTTGTTTGGCGCCGCTCCGCCGCTTTTTGGATGGACGGCTGTGACGAATAGCATCGAGCCTGGGGCGTTGCTGTTGGTACTAATCATCTACGCGTGGACACCGCCTCACTTTTGGGCCTTAGCTCTCGATCGTAAAGCGGAATACGAGCGGGCAGATGTCCCGATGCTGCCGATTACTCATGGAGAGGCCTACACGCGGTGGCAAATTCTGTTTTACACAGTGATCTTGTTGGGGTGCAGCGTTCTTCCGTTCAGCATTGGTATGAGCGGATGGCCCTATTTGTTGGCCGCGCTCGCCCTTGGAGCCATATTTGTTTTCTGGGCGGTCGCGATGTTCACGAAACACGATAAACGGGTCCCCATCCGCACGTTTCGTTATTCCATCACCTACCTTATGTTGCTCTTTCTGGCTCTCCTGGTAGACCACTATTTGCCAAGCGCTGTTTGAATGGATCACGAGCGAACGAAATCTTCGGGCATGCGTAATGCTCTACTATTAATTTCGATCCTGTCGCTTTCCGTGGCGGGATTGCTCTGGCTGGGCCAAGTCCCAAAGGAGAGCGGAGTTGCGGAGCTACATTCGCTTGGTGTAATCGCGATACCAGAACCACGGGAGCTTAGCGATCATGCCCTCGTCGACCAGTCGGGAAATCGCTTTGACGCTGGACGGCTCAATGGACACTGGTCCTT
>CAXDSX010000012.1:0-22063 GCA_963992075.1 uncultured Pseudomonadales bacterium
GTGACATTCAAGAGAGTCTCGATACCTGATCCAAGCTCGTTGCCGAGTCGACAACACACGCAACCGTTTGTCAGCGAAATCAATGGTTCGTCGCGCCCCTGAATCAACTTCGCGTCGATGTTTATGTCGCCGAAATCGTTGACGAGTACGCCTACCCGTTGCCCGTGATCGGCTCCTAGAATCTTGTTGATCAGTGTCGTTTTACCCGCGCCCAGGTAGCCGCCGATGACGATGAATGGAACCTCAGCCATTGATGGGGTAGGGCGTGCCCTTGAACACCGTTGCATCAACGGCGATATCCTTTAAGCCCTCTCTACCCACGGCATATGGATCGGTATCGAGGACCGCGAAGTCTGCACTTTTCCCTGCTCGCAAGCTGCCAATCTCGTCTTCCATACCGAGCATGTAGGCAGCGTCGATGGTGATAGCGGCAAGTGCCTGGTCCAGGGTAAGCGCTTCCTCCGGACAAACGACGTTGCCTTCCATATTTTGTCGCGTTGACGCAACCCACGCATTGTTCAAGGGCAACGCGGGCGCCATCGTGAAGTCCGAATGGACAGCAGTACGAATACCGGCACGCACGCAAGATCCGATGCGTGCCATTTGATCCGCACGTTCGTGTCCAATTCCTTGTTGCGCATAGATTGCCGAGAGCTCGTGTACGTAATAGACGTTGGCCGAAACTGACGCGCCGAGAGCTGCCATTCGAGCGACTTGTTCCGGGGTTGAGAATCCAAAGTGCTCGATCGTGTAGCGGTGATCAAAGCGAGGCCGCTCCCACTGCAGCGTATCCAAGGCATCGAGTGCTAGTTCTAGCCCCAGATCACCTGTGCAATGAACGTGAATTGTATAACCAGCGTTCCAATATTGGCGGGCGATGTCGATGAATTGTTCGGGTGCGACTAACCATTCCCCGAGATGGCCATCGATGTACCCTGGTTCCTGGAGTTGCGCCAGTTGAGAGAAAAACGCGCCGTCGGTAAAAAGTTTGACGTGCTTAGGAAACAATAATCGTTCGGTCTCGCGTTTAATTAATTCGTCCATGAAACTGAGCGCCTGATCGTGACCACCCCGCATCGAAGCGATGTTGGCGGCCGAGGGAACCAACACCGTTCTGAACGGGGTGTCTGCGCCGTCCAAAACGTCCTTGGTTCCTTCCCACTCCATGTCGAAATTGAATAAACCGACGGCCATGTCACCGAGTGTTGTATGGCCCCCGTGGTGGGCGACTTCCACGAGTCGTCGTAAGCCATCTCGATAACGTTCGTTGGACAGAATGTACGGATTGAGTTTGACGATAGCGTAGGCGAGGCCGTTCTCATAAAACCGCCCGGCACCGAAGTCGATTTGTTGTTTACCTTCGGCCTCGTTGGCGGTAATTCCAAGCCAATCCATGGCGCCATCGTTCATGTATAGCTCATGGAATGATCGATGCCAGACGACGATCGGTCGTTCGACAGAAACCGTATTCAACAACGTTCGGCTCATCGGACCATGCCAAAGTTGATGGTAACCCCAGGTAAAGAGAGGTTGGTTGGGTGCAAGTTCGGAGTGGAGTTCATGTAGTCGCCGAAGGAAGTCTTCAGGCGTCGTCACTGGTTGCACCGTTTCCCACGGCAGTTCCCAACGGGTTGCCGTGATAAATCGCATGGGCAATAAGACGGCTGCCATCGACGGGTGTAAGTGGGGATCGATGAATCCAGGGGTGATGACTTTATCTGCGAACTGATCGTTGACGCGATACGCGTGCGATTCCAGCCAGGGTTTGAGTGTTTCGAGGGTACCCACCTCCACAATCCGGCCGTTCTTAGTCGCTATTGCCGTTGCGTAGGGCCACGAACGATTCATGGTGATGACTTTTCGCGCGGTAAAAACCGTGAGCTCGTTGGTCGCCATGAACGTTACAGCCTCACTCGCAAAGAATTCGGATCGTACATCGGTCGAAGGCTGGCGGCAGCTGGAAATCTGTTACCCCCGATCTCAATTTCAAACGTAGCACCGCGTATAAAAGCCTGGTTTATCGGCTGCTTGTCGGCAATGTACCCGAGTGCTACGTGCCCGCCCAAGGTATGGCCAAAGTTGGCTGAGGTGACGTACCCAATCTGTTGTCCGTCCCGAAAAATGGGCTCGTCGTGATACGGCCTGGCCTCTTGGTCCCTTAAGAGAAATTGCGTCAAGCGGCGGCATACCCCCTCATCTCGTTGGCGACGTAGTGCGTCTTGACCGATAAAAGCCACCTTTTTATCGAACGCACAAGCGAAACCGAGACCGGCCTCTAATGGCGTGTCGCCGTCGCCGATATCGTGTCCCCAGTGGCGGTAGGCTTTTTCGATTCGGCAGGAATCAAGGGCGTGGTATCCGGCAAGGCCAAGCCCGACCGATCTGCCGGCATCGAACACGCCGCAAAAGAGTTCGAGTGCAGCATCCCAAGAACAGTACAACTCCCAGCCGAGTTCACCGACGTAGGTAATACGTTGGGCCCAGCAAGTAATCCCGTTTATTTCGAGTTCCTTCCCGGTCCCAAATGGAAACAGCTCGTTGTCAAGATTTGTGTGCGTCATCGAGGCCAGTAGCTCACGGCTTCGAGGACCCATTACGCCTAAAACAGCCCAATCTTCCGATACATCCAGTACCGAACAGTTGGCGTTAGGTGGAATGTGGTTCAGCAACCAATACCAATCTTTACGCCGAGTGGTGGGGGCCGTAACCACTCGAAATGCGTCCTCGGCAATCCGCGTAACCGTGACATCGGCTTCGATGCCAGCCCGTTCGTTTAACCATGGCGTGTACGTCACTGAACCGATATCCCGACCGACCTGGTTCGCGCAAATTCGTTCCAGCGTGTACTCGGCGTCCGGACCCGTAACGTCGAATTTAGCGAATGATGTTTGGTCATAGAGGGCCACGCGCTCCCGCGTCGTCTCGTGCTCGTTTTGTTGGTTGTTGTGCCAATTTTGTGGGCCGTAACTGTATTCGTATTTGGGATGGGTTTCCGGATCGGCAAACCAATTTGCCCGTTCCCAACCGGCTACTTCCCCGAAGCAGGCGCCCTCAGTGACGAGGCGGTCATGAAGCGGACTGCAAAGCACGTGTCGGCTTGTTGTGTATTGCCGGTACGGCCAATGCATACCATAGAGCATGCCGAGCGTTTCGCTGACTCGGTCGTGGAGGTAACTGGCGTCATTTTGGAAAGGGAAAGTGCGTTGTATGTTGACGTCCCAAAGATCTGGCGGTGGGTAGCCCTTCACTATCCATTCAGCCATTGCCTTGCCAACACCACCCGCTGATTGAATACCAATGGAGTTGAATCCGGCGGCAACGAAATAGCCTTTGAGTTCAGGAGCTTCGCCGATGAGGTAGCGATTGTCAGCGGTGAAACTTTCCGGTCCATTGAAAAAACGCGACAGTCCGATCTCTCCAACGATTGGTACACGTCGGGTTGCGCCCTCGAGAATAGGAGTTATGTGGTCGAGGTCTTCTGGCAGTTCGCCAAAGGAAAAGTCGTTGGGTATTCCGTTTACCCCCCAAGGTTTACCCACGGGCTCGAATGCCCCGATAAGGAGTTTTCCTGCGTCCTCTTTGTAGTAGGCACAACCATCGAAGTCTCGCAATATCGGCAGATCCGGGGATAGATCAGCGATGGGTTCGGTGAGGCAATAAAAGTGTTCACAGGCGTGTAACGGAACATTGACGCCGGCGGTTTCGGCCAATTCACGTGCCCACATGCCGGCGCAATTAACGATCAGTTCCGAAGCGATATAACCGTCGGCCGTCTTCACGCCCTCGACGTGGCCATCACGTTGTACGACGTCAATGACCGGTGTCCTCTCGATAATGCGAGCACCACGTAGCCTTGCCCCTTTGGCGAGGGCCATGGTGATATCGACTGGATTGATCTGACCGTCGTTGGGATAGTGGACCGCGCCGAACAGGTCATCGACCCGCATCAATGGCCATAGCGTCGAGACTTCGTTTGCAGTCAGTTCGTCTGCCCGGATGTCCATTCCGCGCGCGATTGTGGCATTGCGCCGGAGTTCTTCCCACCGTTCTTCGCCGGTAGCGATCGCAACGCTGCCGTTACGTTTTAGACCGGTAGCTTGGCCTGTCTCGTCGCTGAGTTTTTCATACAGCGACAAGGAGTACCGGGCCAATTCGGTCAAGGCGCGGGTGCCGCGGAACTCGGATAGCAGACCCGCGGCATGCCACGTGGTCCCACTCGTGAGCCGATCGCGCTCAAGAACAAGGACGTCGGCTCCTAGTTTTGCTAGATGGTAGGCGACGCTGCAACCCACCACCCCGCCACCCAAAACGATAACGCCTGCGCTAGCAGGCTGCTCGTGATATTCGAAGGCTTTAGGAGGAGCCGTAGGTTGGTTCAACTAGTCACCTGGGAAATCGGAGGGAGTGCTCAAGGTAGAAAGCTAATCGGTGGTGTTGTTCGACGAGCCAATAGGCGACAGTGCATCGAGAGACACACGAAATATGGCGCGATTTTCGTTGCTGATTAGTACTGATTGGTTAGTTTCAAACGCGACCCCTTCATTTTGCTGGATAAAATCAGGATCGAAATCTAATACACGTGCGTCAGATTGCAGCCATTTGTCTCCGTGTGTCGGCCGATCAAATACCCACAAACGGCCGTAGGTCAAAATTGCCAAGTAATTCGAATCGGGGGAAATGTCAGCCGCAGTGACTGACGTAACAGCGCTGTGATGGTCAACCAGCGTTAACACGTTGTCTTGGTCGGTGTGGAGGGTATCGAGTCGGTAGAGTTTGGTGCCAGGCTCCCACGTTATGGGCTTCCCGGATTCCCTGTGTTTGGTCAGGAAATAGAGCTTCCCACCGAACGTAAAGATGGCCTCGCAATCGAAGTGCCATCGTGTCGCTGGGTATCGGAGTTGATCCGGATAACGGATGGGTAAGAACTTGGCCGCACGGGTTTTATGAACGTTGTATGGGTTAGGTTCGTTCACGACGTAGACCCCGAGGTCCCGTCTTGCGTTCAAGTTATTTCCGACGTCGGCGACGAAAAGTACGCCGTTGTCGATCGCGATGTCCTCCCAATCTTGATGCCAAGCGTTATCGATGGAATAACCTTCCCAGGCGTCCGTCGATCGATTGGGAAACAAAGTGGTTATCAGACGCGGCAGTACAACGCTGCCGTTGGCTTTGATGGCAAAAATCCGGGAACTGTCTCCCGAGTCGTTGTGTACCCAATAGATATCTTCATAGGTTGATGCAACGATTCCGCTCATTTCGCCGAGTTGAGGGTGAGTGACTTCGGCAATTTGTTCGATACCGGCCGCGAATATCGGGAAGACCAAAACGACCAGGAGGGATTTGAGCAAGCGTTTCATCGAATGGCGGTTATCAGGTCGATTCTGCTGAGCTGGATATCTTATTCAATCTCCGCGGGTGAAATTGTTGCTATTCAAACAAGCAGGTTGCCCTAACTTCGATGCTTTTACGAGCGGGATTTCCGGCAGGCACATTCGGATCCTGAAAGGCCGAGTGGGGTGTCCAGAAAGGCTTGCCCGAGGCGGCCCGCTCGCTGTCGTACGTTCGTAGCATTAACACTTCGTCATTCGTCATTTTTGGAAAAGCAAACCATCGATGTCGATCATTGGAATCAGGCGCTTTGACGCCGAATGTATCAAAGCCGAAATCGCCGCCCGCGTAGCTCGCAACGTGGAAATCCTGAAGTTCCGCACGGGAAACGGATTCGGCATCACAGAGTGCCAACGGCAGGTCCATTTGGGGTTCCCCGACGTTGCGCCAGAACTGCAGGATGAGTATGCGTGCCGAGTTGCGGACTGCATCGGGCCCGAGGTTAGCTCGCTTCAACGCGTTTCGTGGGCTGTCTTCATCGCTTTCGTAGTAGTCACAAATTGCCTTGCCATAGGTTTCAGTGAAATCCGAATGAACAAACTGAATAGGGGCATAGTCTGGATGCATGAGCGCTTGCTCGGGATTTCGGTTGATATGACCTTCCATTAAGGCATGCGAACAGCCGGACAGATCTTTTGCCAACGAAGTCATTTCGCCGTAGTAGATGCTGGCGACCTCTTCGTCGTCATCCCAATCCGTCACTTCGGAGACGTGATCCATTAACTCGAAGCCTCGCCTTTCCCAACCCGCAGCTTTGTCGGTCATCCTGCCGTTCAAAATGCTGACGTCCTTGGGTTCGATTCCCAGGGCGGTTACGTAGTTGAGCTCGGTTTGGCAAAAGATCTCATCGGTCATAACGTCTCTCCAAGCGTTTTTATGCCAAAGCTCTACCCGGTGCGATTGGGCGAAATCTTTCCCAGGCGTGCACAGCCGACGCCCATGTTACTAACGATGACCTATCGCGCCTCGGGCCCAGTATAGGGCATAAGAAATGCAGTTGAATCAGTAAGGATTCCGAGAAGCTTCCGCCGTTTCAGTGCGGTGACATGGCGCAGAATTTCGGCGCTTTACGTGAGCAAACGCATGCGGTCGTGGAAGACCGCAATAGATGCTAGCTGCTGCGAACGAAGACTCGAACGCACGGCATGGGTATGATGGTCAGTGGCGTGTGTGCCGTTTTGTCTACTGCTATAACTAGGATTCGCATGAGCAAGGATGAACAAACGGAGTCTACCGACGTATTGGTTGTTGGCGCGGGATTTGCAGGGATGTACATGCTGTACCGACTTCGCGCCATGGGTTTATCGGTGCGGGTATTGGAAGCTGGTGACGGGGTCGGCGGCACCTGGTATTGGAATCGCTACCCTGGTGCACGTTGTGACGTGCCGAGCATGGAGTATTCGTTTAGTTTTTCGGACGAGCTGCAGCAGGAATGGAATTGGTCCGAGGTCATGGCGGGTCAGCCCGAAATACTGGAATACGCAAACCACATTGCCGAGCGTTTTGACTTGTTGCCCCAAATACGTTTTGACACGCGGGTAACAACCGCGACATACAACGAGGAAACTCGCCTATGGCTGGTCAAAACGGACAGCGGGATATCGTACGAAGCCCGTTATTGCGTCATGGCAACAGGCTGTCTATCGGTCCCGAACACCCCGGATATAGACGGGGCAGATAATTTCCGAGGCCCGGTCTATCACACCGGGCGCTGGCCACACGAAGGCGTGGACTTTACGGGGGTTAGCGTTGGTTTAATCGGTACGGGTTCGTCAGGGATTCAATCGATTCCTGTGATTGCCGAGGAGGCATTGCATCTCACCATATTCCAGCGGACGCCCAACTACACGATGCCTGCGAATAACCGACCGCTTACAGAAGAGTTTCGAGCTAAAGCCAAGGCTAATTACAATGAAATCCGGCAACAACAACGCGAATCGCTAGCGGGCATCATAGGTTATGGATTTGGTTTTGGTGGTGCCGATAACGCTCCCCCAACGGATTCAATACTCGATACGACCGCTGATCAGCGCAAGACTGCCTTGGATCGGGATGGTTTTAGCGCTATCGGTCGTTACCTGGATGTTGGTCTCGATCCGAACGCCAACGAACTCGCTTGTGAAATGTATCGAGAGCAGGTCGCTCGCGTCATCGACGATCCTGATGTTGCGGGTCGGTTGATGCCCCGCGACTACCCTATCGGGTGCAAGAGGCCGGTGATCGATAGTCATTATTACGACGCCTTCAACCGAGATAACGTCACCCTGGTCGATCTCCGCCAAGGGGGTATTGAAAACATCACCGAACAGGGCGTGAAGACAAGCCAAGGATCGTACGAGTTCGATGCGCTGGTCTTCGCGACGGGGTTCGATGCGATGACTGGGGCGTTGTTGAAAGTCGACATCACGGGTCGTGGAGGGACGCGTCTCGCCGACGTTTGGGAAGCGGGTCCTCGCACTTTCTTGGGATTACAGGTCCATGGGTTTCCGAACATGTTCACGATAACGGGGCCCGGGAGCCCGTCGGTACTGAGCAACATGCTTGTGTCTATCGAGCAGCACGTTGATTGGATTAGCGATTGCATCGCGCACATGGATCAACACCAACTTCGTTCCATCGAACCCACCGCGGAAGCAGAGACCAATTGGATAGAACACGTCAACGACGTTGCCAAGGGCACGATGTTTACGGCACCAAGTTGTAATTCGTGGTACCTGGGCGCAAATATTCCCGGTAAGCCCCGTATATTCATGCCCTACGTGGGTGGCGTCGGGACATACCGGAAAAAGTGCGATGACATTGCGTCGAACAACTATGCGGGGTTCGTACTATCTCCCTGACCAGGTGAATGAGGTCGAGCCGGGGGAGATCGACCGTCACGAAAAACGGCGTTCAGTTGGCCACGCAGCCACTAGACGAAAGCTGACTTAGGCGTTTTCCCAATAGCTGTGGGTGCCGACACAGACTCGTTCCGGCAATTTGATCGTTGCGACAGGACCGTGGGTTAAGTCGTCGGCGTTGAATACCAGGCAGCTTGAGGAATCTTCGTTCATATCTGAGATCACGGTGATAACAAATCCACCGTCTTCACGGTCGTTTGTACGTGCCGGTATCACTGGGCTTTCACTTGCGTAGACCCCTGGTGGAAACTCATACCCTTGGCGTTGGCCCGTTTTCACGTTTAGCCGCGTGATGCCGGTGAAAAGGAACCAACCCGGTTTGGTGGTCATCTCCCATACGTACTGGTATGGCTTGCCCGCGATATCTGGATTGATCATGCCAAACTCCGAAATCATGTCGTCGAGAGGGTGTTCGGATACGGAGCCTGTTTGCATGTTGAACCGCCACCGATATGCACGAGCCCCAACGGAATGAATGTCCAACATTCGATACGGGATCAAATTTTCAGGTAAGTCAACGTTGACGGCATTTGAAGGATCTTGGCGATATCCGTCGAGTATGACTTCGTCGCCTTCCTCATACGCATTGATCCAGTGCAGTACGTATGTTGGCTCAGCTTCAAACCATCGGATATCCCGTGCCTGCCCGCGGCGCGGTATTACAGCAAAACGGCTAGGTATGTCTCGGAAAAAACGGACAGCGTGTGCGCCGTGATGAAGGGCTTCGGGGTCCCAGAAGAGAGGCATATCGTTGAGGATTGCATAGTTCGTGGTGAAGGCCATGTCGTGCGGCAGCCGGGGTCCCGGCAATTCGATTGGAACGTAATGCGCAAGATTTCCGTCAGAACCGACTACGCCGTAGTGCATGTATGGTCGCTGTTTTGAATAATTGAAGAACAGCAACTCGCCTGACGATGCGTCGACCTTCGTGTGGGCTGAAACTCCCCACCCGGGCGTGACGTCCTTCGTCCAGTTTGCCTTGCCTAACGTACGAAGCGTTTTAGGGTCAAGCTCGTAGATATCGCCGCATTGATAAAAACTCGTTGCCGCGCGACCTCGGTGGACGACCACGTCGGTACTTGAAGAGTCTTTTAGACCCGTTCGAGCCCCCCAACCTTGGCGCTTTGATTTCTGCGGATTTTCCATCAAACCAGCCCATAGTGGCGTTCCAGATTCAAGTTCGGCGTTAAATCCGTCGGTTCGTACATATCGGTTGCGATAATCAACCTTCCCGGAGTCAAATGAGATCGAGTGCAACATGCCGTCGCCATCAAACGGATGGTAACGACCAATAGCTTCGTGCAAAGGGTTTTCGGTATTCCTCAAATACACGCCGTTGAGGTCATCAGGCAATTCGCCAATCATGTCTAAATCGAAGGCGTCGAACTCCCGTGTGTTTGGCTGCCACGGACCGGTTCGATACGGATGTTCATCATCGACCGAAAGATTTCCGCGAATCTCGTCTACCAGTTGAATCTTCATGACTTGGTCATACACGCTCCGACTCGGAGCGTCAATGAAAGCAGCGATCTAAAGAACTGGCCGTGATTGCTTGACTCCGAAATAGAGAGATTGAGATGAAGGTTGTCCGACTATCCCGGCTTCGCAGGACCGTTACAGGGATTAGTGGAATTCTTTGACTGGTAAAACGCTCGCGCGAACGAGTTTGTCTGGGACAGTTAAAATACGATGGCGTGGTTGGAGCTGGACAAGGACATATGAGATTGGGTCTAGAGAGCGAAATGATCGACAAAATCTGATTGACTTGCATCGGGGAGGATCAAGATGAAGGAACAAAAAGCGACGTTAATTTCGGTATCTACTAAAACCGATGAGGAAATGGCATGGCACGCTCGAAAAAATGTCGTGGCGGATTTCGAAGGGTTTGTCGACGACGTTCATCGTGGCCCAAGCCGTGTCTGTTATGAAGGCGATACGGAGCCGGCTGGAACCGTACGGAGAAATAATCGTCAATGGTCGGGCATGTCGCAAGAAGAAGCTCGAGAGATCGAAGAAGCGCTGAATCTCGCTCAGCCGTTGGTTCCCGCGGATCTTGGCGTCAACGTTTTCGTTGAAGGAATCAAAGAGTTTTCGAAACTCCCGAAAGGGTCGAAGCTGGTGTTTCCTTCCGGCGCTGTGTTGGTTGTCGAGGACTTCAATCCGCCTTGTACACACATGGCCGACAAGATAGTCAGCCGTTGTTCCACAGTCTCGGGCAAGTCGCTTACGCGCCGACGGGTTCTGATTGAGGCAAAACGAAAGCGTGGGGTGGTCGGCGTTGTAGATGTGCCCGGAAAGATTTGCAGCGGTGACTCGATCGTCGTGAAACGATACAAATCTCCCAAGCTGGGATAATTTGGGTATAGCACCTGTCACCCGTGCAGACCAACATGCGAATGTTCGACGACCAATTTCCGAAGGGAATACGGCAGACGCTTGTATTGCTGATCCTGGGCCTCTTGGTTGTTGGATGTGAACCGAAGGACGTTAGGCCGGGACTTTGGCTAGGTGGCGAGCTTGTGTCTTTACCGGTCGAGGATTGGCGTTTCACCGATCAAATTGACGAAGTATTCATTGAAACCCGGACCTGGTACGGGATTCCACATTCCACCACCATTTGGTGCGTGCGAGTTTCTGACGAGCTCTTCATCGGGTCGTATGGAGAGAATAAAAAATACTGGGAAATCAATGTTTTACGAGATTCACGTGCGAAGTTAAGTATCCTTGGTAGAGTCTACAACGTGGCAGTAACAAGACTGGAAGACCCGTTGCTTAATCGTTCCGTAATGATGGCGTATCAACGAAAATACAAGTTGGTGGAGGTCTTTGGTGAGAAGATTCCACCGTGGTCGTTTTATCGGGTGGAGCAGGGCGGAAATGAAAAACCCTCTACATAACGAGATAGATCTCTCGGCGTACTGGATGCCGTTTACGGGTAATCGGGCTTTCAAGAACGAGCCTCGGCTCATGCAAAGCGCGAAAGGTCTTTACTATACGACCGTAGACGATCGTCAAATTATGGATGGGATGTCGGGGCTTTGGTGCTGCAATGCGGGTCATTGTCATCCTCACATTGTTGCCGCCATACGTCAGGCGGCCGACGAGCTCGATTATTCCCCAGCATTTCAAATGGGACACCCTGAGATCTTTCGCCTTGCCCAACGGCTTGTGAACATGATGCCCGATGGTATGGATGCCGTTTTTTTCACGAACTCGGGATCGGAGTCCGTTGATACCGCGCTCAAAATTGCGCTGGGATATCACCATGCACTCGGCGAAGGCCAACGGACCCGATTGGTAGGGCGGCAACGTGGGTATCACGGTTCTGGGTTTGGTGGGACAAGTGTCGGTGGCATTGGCAACAACCGGATCGCGGCTGGACCCTTGCTCCCTGGTGTACTTCATCTCCCGGAAACCTATGACGTGCAGCACCAGGCGTTCAGCAAAGGCCAGCCTGCGTGGGGTGCCCATCTCGCGGACGAACTCGAACGGATCATCAAGAGCAACCATGCGAGCACCATCGCGGCTGTCATTGTTGAGCCCTTCGCTGGTTCGGGTGGGGTACTGGTCCCGCCAGTGGGTTATCTGGAGCGATTACGCGAAATCACAGAGGCTCACGGGATCTTGCTGATCTTCGATGAAGTGATTACCGCGTTCGGACGTCTGGGTTGGTCTTCGGCAGCTGAGCGATTGGGCGTCGTTCCCGACATCATGTGCACGGCCAAGGGACTAACAAGCGGCACCGTGCCGATGGGTGCGGTCCTGGTCCGCGAGGAAATTCGAGAAGCGTTTATGCAAGGCCCTCCCTCGGCGATCGAGTTCTTTCACGGCTACACCTATTCAGGTCATCCTCTGGCGGCCGCGGCGGCGCATGCAGCGTTGGACGTGTACGAAAACGAAGGTATTTTTCGGCACGTCCGCGGCGTTGAGGCGAAGTGGGAGGCTGGTTTGCATTCGCTCGTCGATAAGCCGCACGTGATCGACGTGCGTAATTTCGGTCTGGCGGGTGCCGTGGAATTACGGCCTCAAGATGGTGCTCCGACCCACCGCGCGATGTCTGTATTTCGTGAGGCGTTTGATCGAGGTCTACTCGTTCGCACCACGGCCGACATTGTGGCGCTTGCGCCTCCGTTGGTTATTAGCGAAACCGAGATTGAGCAGATGCTAGGGATACTCGGGGACGTGTTGGATGAAATCGCTTAGTTTTTGAATTCAGCAAGGTTGATGGAGAGGGAATTGGCACAGACAGATATCACGGGACATTTCATTGCGGGCAGACCGGACACTGGCGGTTCGCGAAGGCTCGAGCGGTTTGACCCTGCAACGGGTGAACAAATGGGTTACGTCACGCTTGGCGACGAATCGACGGTCAATACCGCTGTCGATTCCTCGAGCAACGCTTATCAAGATTGGCGGGTCGTTGAGCCGGCAAAACGGGCCGTAATTATTCGGAAATTTTGTGAAGCGGTATCGGCGCACGCGGACGAACTCTGTCGGCTGATCACCCTTGAACACGGAAAAACCTTGTTGGATGCTCAAGGCGAGCTTCAGCGCGGAATAGAGAATATCGAATATGCCACGGGGATAGCCGAACACTTAAAAGGTGAGTACAGCAAGGCGGTCGGGCCAGACATCGACAGTTGGAGCGAAATGTCGCCGTTAGGCGTGGTCGTGGGCATTACACCTTTTAACTTTCCAGTCATGGTCCCTATGTGGATGTTTCCACTAGCCGTTGCTTGCGGAAACACGTTCATCTTGAAGCCTTCTGAGAAAGTTCCGACGGCGGGCTACCGCCTAGCAGAACTTTTCTCGGAGGCTGGACTTCCTGACGGCGTTTTCAACGTTGTTCAAGGAGACCACGACACCGCCGGATGGTTGCTGCAACACCCGGACGTAAAGGCGGCAAGTTTTGTCGGTTCGACGCCGGTGGCGCGTTCCATCTACAAAACTTCGAGCGAAAGTGGCAAGCGGGTTCAAGCCCTTGGTGGGGCAAAAAATCACGCGGTCGTGCTTCCCGACGCAGATGTCGAAACGGCGACTAACGCTATTATGGGCGCCGCCTACGGATCCTGCGGTCAGCGTTGCATGGCTTTGTCCGTGGTCGTATCGGTGGGGGATGAGACTGCCGACAAGGTGGCGGATGCATTGAGCAAGAAGGTTTCGGGACTCAATATCGGCCCCGGAATGAACAACCTCGATATGGGACCTCTAAACAGCAGTCCCCAACGAGATCGAATTGTCGATTTGATTCAAGAGGGTATGGATCAAGGAGCGACCATACTGGTTGATGGACGCAGGCATGAGAGTTACCAACAGCCTGGTTTCTATCTCGGTGGAACGCTCTTTGACAACGTTCGTCCCGGTATGTCGATCTATGATGAGGAGATCTTCGGTCCTGTTCTTTGCCTTGTCCGCGTAAAAACCGCGTCGGATGCAATGCGGATAGTCAACGACAGTCAATACGGAAACGGGACCTGCATTTTTACCCGTGATGGATACTCGGCCCGCGCCTACGCCAACGAAGTGGAATCGGGGATGGTGGGGATTAACGTTCCGCTACCGGTCCCTGTTGCCAACCACAGTTTTGGTGGTTGGAAGGATTCAAGATTTGGTGACCTTGCAGCGTATGGTCCCGACGGCGTTCGCTTCTATACGCGCCGCAAGACAATTACGGAACGTTGGACCTCGCCGGTCGATGACAGTGCCATCGATTTCGCTTTTCCGGGGTCACGGTCGACCGAATAGATTGCACGTGGCGTTGGATCGAAGGATCGCAATGGCTTAGTAGTCTGCGGCTGGCGTGGCGCGGGTTCTGGCTGGAGACCAGAAAGGCTCCTGCTGAATTGTGCATCTAGCGACTTTGCTGTACTGCCTCAGCTCCTTCTCATAATAGATTTCCGACCAGATTTCCCCGTCGAGATATTCGGTCTCGATCATGGCCAGTGCAATGTTCGCTTTGGCAGCGGGCGACCACATACCCGACGTGACGTAACCAATTTCGTCCGTGCACCGTTTGCTGCTATATAGAAATGAGTCTTCGGCGGGTTTATTACCCTCAATATCCAATTTAGTTAATGTGTAACGTGGACCTCGTTCTTGCTCCTTTAACAAGGCGCGTCGCCCGTTGAAGTGCGGTTTCTTGAAATCGACCAGCCATCCTAAGTTGAGTTCGAACGGTGTTTGATCGTGTTCGAAATGGACGGTCTTGAGAGCCTCGTTAAACTCGTACCCCGGCATAATAAAGCCGGCTTCGAGTCTCAACATGTTGGTTGCCTGATCGCCGTATGGATGGATACCTACGTCGCGTCCAGCTTCGTAAACCGTGTCCCACAGCTCGATTGCTAGACCGTGATCGATCCAAAGCTCGTACCCAAGATCACCGGTGAACCCGGTTCTCGACACCATGAGTCGGTCGCCCTGAAAGTCGAAATGGTTGATGGAAAACGGCTTCGCGTTTTCGATGCCTGTCAGGCCCATGCGTTTAAGTACGGCGCACGAGGTCGGCCCTTGTAGCGCCAACGCCGCAATTTCATCACTCTTGTCGATGATCGTGACGTTTGGGAATCCGAATGCACTTTTGTCCAACCATGCTGAGCAGGGGCTACCGCAATTCAACATGAATTGGTCGTCGGCCAGTTTAAAGATCGTACCGTCATCGATCAGACGACCCTCATCGTTGCACCAGACGACGTAGCTGACGCGATTAGTCCGCATTTTCGTTACGTCGCGGGTCACCATCCGGTTTAACATTCTTTCGGCGTCACGACCTTTGATGAGGTATTTCTGCATGGGACAAATGTCGTAAGTGCCGCAGGTATTGCGGACGCAGAAATACTCGTATTCCGCGTCATAAAAGTACTCTGCGAATTTGTAACCGTTCCAGGACGACCAGGCGTTGTGAATATTGAGTTCGTCCTGGCGTTCCTGGAAGTGACTGGGCTTGGGTCGCTCGCTGGAAAAATCGTAGTCACTCATCGTAAAAATCGTCCGCCGGCACGCTGTTGGGTCGTTTGAGATCAATCAGAATTTCGCGAGCCGCGTTAGCGCCACACGCCGAAGACACACCACCGCCCGGATGCGTTGAAGAACCGCACATGTATAAATGTTTTAGCGGCATCCTGTATTGCGCGTACCCTGGAAAAGGGCGATTGAAAAACAACTGATCAATCGTAAGTTCGCCCTGAAATATGTTGCCCTCAGTCAAGCCAATCTCCTGTTCGATCTCGTGCGGAGTCCTTACCTCGACATGCACAATCAAGTCCTTGAAGCCAGGACAGTAGCGAGCGATTTTGTCGATGACCGTCTGCCCGAACAGGTCTCTTTTTTCGGGCGTCCATGGCCCGTCTGCAAGTTCCGCGGGACAGTACTGGATGAAGTTCGACATCCAGTGCTTGCCTGGAGGCGCAACGGTCGGATCCCAGGCGGAAGGAATCACGCCCTCTATGTAGGGATCGTCGGAGAAGCGACCACGTTTCCAACAGTCGTACGCCCGCTCCATGGTCTCCAATGATCCGGTGAGTTCCAGTCCCCCCCGATTGACGTAGGCGTTGTCCGGTACGTTGCTAAATTTGGGCAGTCCCGATAGCGCGATATTCACCTTCCCAGATGAGCCGCGAATCTTAAAATTCTTTGCTTTTTCGTAAATGCCGAGCGGCAGGTCGTTTTTGTCGATGCTCTGAGTGAACGTTCGCTTGGCGTCGAGATTTGATACGACCACACGAGCCCTTAGTTCGTCTCCGTTGTCTAATACGACGCCCACTGCCTTGCCACCCTCGACGAGGATTTGAGAAACCCCCGCGTTGGTCCTGATTTCTCCACCAAAAGATTGAAATGCTGATGCAATGGCGTTGGAAATTGCTCCCATGCCTCCACGGGCTAAACCCCAGGCGCCGATGCTCCCGTCGACATCCCCCATGACGTGGTGAAGCAAAATGTAAGAAGAGCCAGGCGAATAGACGCCCAAAGCCGTACCGATAATTCCGGAGCTGGCCTTAGACTGTTTGATGAGTTCGTTCTCAAAGTAGTCCTCGAGAAAATCCACAGCGCTTAAGGTAAAGAATCGGACGTACTCGTAGATCTCTTTTTCACCCAGCGACCAGAATTGTTTTGCAAGGAACAGAAGCTCGTGAATATCCCGTGTTCGAAATGAGGTGGGATCGGGCGGCGTACGGAGCAGTGTTTTCCGAATAAGGCGAGCATATCGGGTCAGGTCGGCTTGGAAGCGGAACATCGAATCCGCATCGTGTTTGGAATGCCGCTTTAGTTCTAGATACGCGGCTTCCTCGCTGTTGTACGCGATCAACGTGTTGCCGTCATCGTCGTAATTCACGGAGCCCAGATACGGCACCAAGATTAATCCGTGACGACTGAGGTCTAAGTCGCGATGGATTGCCTGACGCATCAAGCTGCAAACGTATGAACAGTTTGAATACGTCCAGCCTTCGTGGAGTTCGCGGGATACGGCCGCACCACCGATATAGTCGTTTTTTTCGACGACCAGGACATCAAGGCCCGCTTTCGCTAGATAAGCTGCATTGGTTAAACCGTTGTGTCCCGCTCCGATGACGATGGCGTCGTAGCGCTTCACGATAGAATCTCGCGAGCCGCATTGTGTCCGGGACCGCCCGTAATATCGCCACCCGGATGCGATCCGGCTCCGCAAAGATACAAACCCTCTATGGGGGTACGGTATTGCCCGGCACCGTAGGTGGGCCGCATCATGAATAATTGATCGAGGGCAAACTCACCATGGTGCCAATGGCCCCCCGCCACTCGAAACGTTTGCTCAAGATCAGCCGGAGTAAGAAGTTCGCTGGCGACAATCTGGTGTCGGATCTCGGGCGCATGCGAGGCTATTTTGTCGATGAGCCTACCGATGAACGCATCCTTAGCCGATGAATCCCAACCGTTTTTCATTTTGTAAGGTACATACATGACTTGCGCAGATAAGACGTGCTGTCCGTCTGGCGCGAGTGACGCGTCGTACAAACTCGGAATCAAGATCTCTATTACTGGATCGGTAGGACATTGGCCATACTTTGAGTCGTCAAAGGCGTTCTCAATTGTTGCCATATCCGGCGAAATGAGTAGTTGACCTTCCGGCCGATCTAATCCAACGAAGCTTGGTAAACCATCCAGCGCAAGGTGGAGCTTGGCGACGAGCCCTTGGGATCGAATCCGGCGAATCCGATTGGTAAATTCAATTTCAAGATGCTCTGCGCCAAGGAGCGTAATCAACGTTGTTTTGGGGTCTGCTGAAGACACCACGTTGACGGCCGATATCTGTTCACCCTCGTCGGTTTGCACGCCGTTTGCAACAACACCGCCCTTTCCCTGACCAGTCGTGATCCGACGAACGGATGTGTTGGTTCGAATTTCGACACCGTGAGATTCGGCAGACAATCGGAGTGCGTTAATGAGGCCCGTCATTCCTCCAGGCGGTAGCTCGTGTAATCCGTTCAAGCCTTCAGACATTCGATACAGCATTAACATGATGGAATTGTTGGGGGAGCGTGGCGCTTGCTTCGATCCGATGAGACCGTTCCAGCACAGGAGAGCTTTAAGTAGAGAGTGCTCGAAGTGCTCGTCCATAAGGTCGTGTGTCGGTAAGGTAATGACTCGAAGAAACTCGCGCATGTCTTCCTTGCCCAGCATTCGCATTTTCAAGCCAAGTTGGGCGAACGACATCTTCTCGGGCAATGAATTGTTACCCAGAGCGGGAACGGTTTTCAGCCAGAATGGTGCCAAAAGATCGGCAAAGCGTTTCATGAGTTTCGAGTAGTTCGAATAAGATTCCTTGTCCTTCTCCGTGACGCCGGTGACAGCATTGCCATCGAGAACGACGTGATTCCCGTGAAGATCGAGTCCTATGCATGGCAGTGGGTGGGGTTCACTCGAAAGCCCATGGTCCTGCAAACGAAGGTCGCGGTATATTTTCTTGGAAAAATGGCTAACACTGTGCGCGACCGATGCCCTGAAACCGGGATGAAACTCGCGGGAGGACGCAAGTCCTCCGACCTCGCTTGATGATTCGAGGATCAGAACCTTCTGCCTTTTCTGGGCCAGGTAGTTTGCGCAAACCAGGGCATTATGGCCTGCACCGATGATGACAGTGTCGTATTGAGTCACGCTGTTATCTTAGCTTAGTCGTCGTTACTAGTGACGAGCCTATTGGGAGCTGCCCATCGTACCGTCCATTCTCCGGAGAAACGTAATTCATCATCGTATTTACGACCAAACCGCGGTTATGGCTAAACCTTTAGCAGAAGATGCTCACGCTCCCAAGCCGTGACAGTAGATGAATATGCGCCAAGCTCTCTGAGCTTGAGATCGACGAACACGCTGACAAAACGCTCGCCGAAAAGGTCGATGATCGGTTTGCATTGAAGTAACAGGTCGAGGGACTCGCGTAAAGATCGGGGTAGGGAATGTTCAAGGTCCCAGGCGCTTTCCGCGATCGGTTCACTGGGCCGCAATCCCTCCTGAATACCCAAGTACCCACATGCAAGACTCGCAGCGATCGCTAGGTAGGGGTTCGTGTCGGATCCCGGTATTCGGTTCTCGATTCGGGTCGAATCGGCGTTACTATGAGGCACTCTGAATCCCGTGGTTCGATTGTCGATGCCCCATTTGGTATTGATTGGGCAGGACTCGGCATCCTCGAATCGTCGGTACGAATTCACGTTTGGGGCCAGGAACGCCATGACGGAGGGAGTGTATTTCTGGAGCCCTCCCAGGTAGGCGAAAAAATGCTCGCTGTAACCGCCGTCGTCGTTGGCAAAGAGGTTGTCGCCGGACGCTGGGTCCTCGATGCTCTGGTGGAGATGCATCGCACTTCCGGGTTCACGCGAAATCGGTTTCGACAAGAAGGTCGCGTAATACCCCTGCTCGAGAGCCGCTTGACGTGCAATCCGTTTGAAATTAAACATGCCGTCGGCCGACGTTAACGGCTCGCCATGTCGGAAGTTTATTTCTAGCTGCCCACACCCCATCTCACTGACGACACCGGCGGTTACGATGTCGTGATCTTTTGAGTATTGGTATAGACGTTCCAGAAAGGGGGAAAAGTCAGCCAAAGCCTCGGTTTGGAATGAACGAGGGGACTTCTGCTCACGCCCTGAAACGCCAGATGCTGCTTGTATCGGCTTGTCGGGATCGGTGTTTCTTTCCACAAGGTAGAACTCAGCTTCTTGAGCAATCACGGGGCTCATTCCCTTCGCCTGAAACAGGTCCAAAACGCTTTGGAGTACCGTTCTTGGTGCGATCGATGAATCTTCGCCGTCTAGCGTTTTGCAGTCACAAATACACTGGGCGATCTTGGATTTCGACCACGGCTGTACGATCAATGTCTTTGCGTCCGGGATCAACAACATATCGACGTCAGCGACGTCGAAGAGGTCGTGATCTTCGCACCAGCCTCCGATGATGTCCTGCCCGAATACGGCTTCTGGCAAACGGACCTCCGCGTTGACGAGATCGTCAGCCGGGACAATCTTGCCTTTGCTCATACCATGAATATCGGGTACGAGACATTCGACCAGGTCGATCTCGTTGGAGGCTAGCCACTCTTGTGCCGTGATCATCGGCGTTTGCTCAGGTAAATCCGCACGCACTTTGCCAGCACTGATTTTGGGTTGCAAACGCAGTCGATCTCCTCATTGATAGGCCCCGCCAAACTGGCTATCGTCGAAACTGGCACCATTTCAGGACGTCAGTTTGATGTACAACTACAACACCGAACAGTTACAGGATCTGGATACCAGACACTACCTTCACCCGTTTACTGACCATGGCAAGCTGTCGATTGAAAAAAGCCGGATCATCACCCGAGCGAATGGGGTTTATCTTTGGGACAGCGATGGAAATCGCTATCTCGATGCGATGGCTGGTTTGTGGTGTGTCAATGTGGGTTATGGACGCGAGGAAATTGCCGAAGCTGCAAACCAGCAGTTGCGCGAATTGCCCTACTACAACAGCTTTTTTAAAACCGCAAATCCACCTGCGATCGAACTTTCGCGGCTGGTCTGTTCTCTGGCCCCGTCCCATTTGAACCGAGTCTTTTTTACTGGGTCGGGATCCGAGGCAAACGATACGGTCGTCCGAATGGCGCGCTTTTATTGGTCCCTAAAAGGATTCCCGAACAAAAACGTCATCATCAGTCGACACAATGCTTACCACGGGAGCACCCTAGCGGCTGCTAGCCTCGGGGGTATGCAGGCTATGCACGCCCAGGGTGGATTGCCTATCCCCGACATAGATCATATAGGCCAGCCGTATTGGTACCAGGATGGGGCTGACCTACTGCCAGATGAATTTGGCGAGAAAATTGCCGACGAACTGGAGCACAAAATTCTTGAGCTGGGCGAAGACAACGTCGCGGCATTTATCGGTGAGCCAATACAGGGAGGTGGCGGCGTCGTCATTCCACCGCCAACGTATTGGCCTAGAATTCAGTCAATTTGCGACAAGTACCAAATTCTGCTGGTTGCTGACGAAGTCATTTGTGGGTTCGGACGAACCGGTGAGTGGTTTGGGAGTGACTACTTCGGTATCGAACCAGATTTGATGTCGATTGCTAAGGGTCTGTCTTCGGGATACGTGCCAATCGGCGGGGTATTAGTCAGCGATGAAGTGGCGTCGGTTCTGATAGAAGAGGGTGGCGAGTTCAACCATGGCTTCACCTACTCGGGTCATCCCGTCGCTGCCGCGGCAGCCATTGCAAATCTCAACATCCTGCGCGATGAGGGCGTCGTTGATCGAGTGCGCACCGAAACGGCCCCCTACATTGCTGAGAAATGGAAGCAGTTAACTTCGCACCCACTGGTCGGAGAAGCGAGGATCGCGGGTCTCATCGGCGCTCTGGAATTGGTGAAAGACAAAACTAGGCGGCAGTTTTTTGAGGATCGAGGACGGGTAGGAACTCTCTGCCGAGACATTTGTTTTGATAGCGGCCTGGTCATGCGAGCGATCGAGGACACGATGGTGATATCGCCACCGCTTAGTATTACGACGGATGAAATTGATGAGCTGGTTGATCTTGTTGTTCATTGTCTCGATCAGACCTTGGAGCTGATTTAGTGAAGCGATAGCACTCGAAATGAAGTTCAAGGATTCAATCCACGCTAACTTTAGTTTCTCGGCGGATCTGAATCTTCCCGCCGTGGGGAGTGTCGAGGATCTCCTTGGCCAAGCCAGAGTGCTGTCCCAATCGGTCGATGGGATACACGTAAGCGACGGTCCCTATGCAGGTGTCCATTTCCCCGCGTTGGCTGCCGCTCAGCTTCTTCTTGAGCAGAATATCGATCCGGTTCTGCAACTGTCTTGCCGCGATAAGAATCGATCGACTTTGGAGATCGAAATACGTGGAGCACTCGCGCTTGGCGTCACGAGTTTACTCCTTGTTCGTGGCGAATCAGCGGGCATCAGCGATACCTCGGATCGGATCGTAAAAGTCAGCACGACGGACCTCATCCGGATGGTGCGCCGTGTCGAAGAGGAGTCGCAATCTGCCAATTTGTCGGTGGGCACAATCGCCACCGTGTTCAAGCCTGTTGCCGATTGGCGACCGGATGCGCTGCTAAAGAAAACCCAGGCTGGTGCTAATTTCATACGTACGCAACTGTGCTTCGATGCAGAAAAGCTGCGGGCATACCTGCCCAACCTGGTCAGCTCCAAAATAACTTGGAAAGCCCCCGTCGTTGTTAACCTGTCTCTTATACACATCTGACGCTGCCGACGAATAGAGAGGTGTAGATCTCGGTGGTCGCCGTATCATT
>CAXDSX010000013.1:0-21288 GCA_963992075.1 uncultured Pseudomonadales bacterium
GACCACCGAGATCTACACCTCTCTATTCGTCGGCAGCGTCAGATGTGTATAAGAGACAGGTTTGTTTCTCAAGGCAGCAAATGCCTCGGAAACGAATCTGTTATAACGATCGTCCGTCTCGAGGTCGTCAAGTTTAATAAGGGTTTCAGGGAGGCTGTTCGTTTTGGGATCAAGATTTTGAAGTTCATCCAACGTGCTGCGAGCTTGTACGAGGTCACTACGCAGCAACGATCGATCAAATTCCCGTAATAGTTCTGAAACTCGTGGCAAAAGAGCGGCTCTAGCGCGTCCGTTGGACGCAATCGGATCGTCGGGAATGATCGTTAGGGCATGTTGGAATGCAATCGTAGCTACAGCTTCATCCCGCTCGTCGAGAGCGATCTGACCGGCCGCGATCGACTTGTTGTATTGTGCGCTGCCCTCGTTGATGAGCTCCTGGAGTTCCAATGTGGCTGTCCGATACGCCTCCATCGCGCGCGGGTATTCATTTTCTACGAAATATTGGTCGGCAACCGTCGCCAGATCTTTGATTTGCTCGTATTCACGAGCACCCCATGCGTCGATGTTCATTTCTTCTTCAAGTACCGCCTGTAGCTCAACGAATGATCCGAGTTCGGATGTGGCCTCTTCTCGCGCCTTTTCACGTTCGAGATTGGCATAGGGCGCGAGCTTCTGTGGGCCCTCGACTTCCCCAACGACGGTTTCAAGTTTCGCTTCTCGCACAGCTCGAATGTCGTCGTTCCGTTCCCGAGCAACCTCGGGTACGACGAGAAACACGAAGGCTACAGCCACGCCCGCGACCAGAATTACCAAGAGCGAGCGAAATCGACGGTTCCGCTCGTCAGAGGGACGAGCCTTGGTTGGTTGGCCGCGGGATAGGGGAGGTGCCGTCGGCTTAATTCTAATGGGCCTTTCCGGTTCCATTCGATCCTCTAAATCAACACACTTTTCCCATGCCTAGCCGGCATCGATAGCTGATTTTCCGTTGGCTTGTGGATCACTGACCCCCATTTCCTCCCGATAGATTTTTCGCAAAATGCGCCGGAGCTCTTCGTATTGTTCGTCGACGGTACCTTGCAGGGCGATCGTTTCGTTCTCCAACTCTATCGTGTGGGGCATAATTTCAGCCTCCGCCGACGTTCCCAGTTCGCGTAACACTTCAGTATGCAGTTGTGCATTAGCGCGTTTGGCAATGCCGGATTTGATCATCATTGCACCACCAATGATGCTCATGGTCCCGCCATACTGGGTGACGTTATTGTCGCTCGTTTGTGCCGCCACGCCGGCAACAATGCCCGCGGTACCGGCCAGCAATCTCGCACGAGCTTTGTTGCGCTCTTCCCTATAGGCAATGGCCTCGCTATACGTGGCCCGACGCCAATTCTGGTAAGGCGTAAACATTTCGTTGGCGAAGCTTGAAAAATATTCGTCGAGCGTATCAATGAAAAGATACTCTCGTTCCCGGATCATTCGTACGCGAGACAACATAGGGTCGTCGGGGGCCGGTAAACGGCGTATTTGATAGCGTCCTGGCTGCTTTTCGGTTACGTAATCCTCAAAAGCGTCGGTCGCAAAGTCTCTTGCGAAACGCATCTCGGCCGTTGTCCGTATGGCCCGGATATCGTCCTCGGTCAACGCGACTCTAAATCGAAGCAAGTCGTTTGCGATTTGATTGTACGTTGCTTGGTAAGGATCTATGTCGCGGGGCATAGATAGGTCGTACGCGTATTTGCTTGCTAAGGTCTCGTAGACTTTGTCGAACCAAATTTGCCCGCGGGCGTCGGACGCGACGGCATGTAGGTTCAAGCGTTCGCCATCGGAATGCAAAATGGTTGCGGATACCGTGATGTCGACCGCGTGGGATCGTCGCGGAACAACACGCACAGCACCCCAGTTACCTGTCGATTGAAGCAGATTCTTGGCGACGTAGGCCATGTAATTGGACTCCGCGCGGCGAATTTCAGGCTGTATGTTGAGCTCGTTTTGATCATCGAACGACTCGGGTACGTTCGGATCAAATACGGTGATACCAACGTCGAGCAGTAGTTCTTCCGAGGGTGGAACAGCGAGCGTTTGTGGTGGCGCCATATCGACCGAACGGACGGTTTGCGTCACACAACCGCTTAACTGAAATAATCCGACAAGTACTAAGACTCGGCACGGGCGGAAGTCAAGAAAGGTTACTAACGACATCAAGAGCCTGATTTATAGCGCCTGTAGTCGTCCCACAGCGCTTGCCGGAGGTCGGGATCGGATTCAGCCATTGCTGCTTCACGTAGTTGTCTCGCGACGACGTCGTCGTCCTTGGCATCAGGTACGTCGGCGGGTATGACAGCGACTACACGTGTCGGGATGGATACGGAACGCGTGTCCTTTTGCCGTGGTGCGGTATCGGGCAGAGCGCCTCCGCCTGAATTCGTACCACCGCCTTGTGTCGCTTCCTCCGCACCTGAAGGGGTAGCCGTATGATTTTGACCGGCACGATCATTGGATCTTGCTAGAACGATCTTTCGACCTTCAAGGATCTCGCCATCGAAAACGTCCAATGCGCGTTCGAGTTCGGCGTCTCCGGATCGTCCAGGATCCGCTCCGTCATCCTCACCGGTAGGGTCTCCTGACGGATTTTTCGTTCCCGCAGTCTCGACCGATTGACCCTCTGCAGACTGATCTCCCTCCGGTTCTCGTGTTCCCGGTTCCCCGGTTCCTCCGCTGCCTGTCCCGGATTCGGCTACTTCTTCACCGGGTAATTCGGTCGCGGTTTCCCAGCCGTCGTCTCCTTCTCCTGGTTCTGTTGCTGCAGGGTCGGTTGACGAGGGTGACGACGTTTCACCGGCGGTTGTCGGTTGATCGCCTTGATCGCTTGATGGGGCACCTTCTTCAGTGGTTGATGATTCTGGCATTGAGGCGGTTGAAGGCGTCGATTGTGAAGACGGTGTTGGTAACGATGGTGTCGATGGTAAAGATTGATTTGGTGTTGATGGCGTCGATGGTGTTGACGGTACCGATCTTTGTGAAGAAGACGGCATCGACGGGGTTGATGGTATGGATGGGCTGGACGAGGACGGCGACTGAGTCGACGGACTTGGTGAACCGCTCTGCGATGGTTGTTGTGGCGTCGAGGGTCGGCTGGGTGTCGATTGGGAGGTGCAGCCGAAACACAATGCAAGGGCTATCACTGCGGCAAGCGAGACGAGACTTCGCGAGTGCGCACGAACTGTCCGTTCCTCTTTCATTCGCGAACTTTAACCTCATCGAAGTGAATTTGAGGTGAACGTACTCTCATCAGAACCGATTGGGTAGTTTCGTCGTCAGGTTGTTGCTAATGCCCATCGTTCCCATTCCATGGACGGGTTATTGATCAGGTTGGTAGTTGGTGCTGCGAGAACTCTGTCTCGGGTAGTAAGTGAAGGTGTGTGATAGCCGGATATCAGGCGTGGCTACCGGCTTGCCATCGACGAAGGCAGGTCGATAACGTGCTTTACGGGCTTGTTTACGAACCAAAAAATCGCTTCCCGACGGTTCCGCGCGTTCGGTGACCAAGTTGGTGACGGACCCCCGTTCGGTGACGGTGAACGAAAGCTCCACAATGCCCTTGGTTGCCCTAGTTCGTGTCGCGGTTGCGGACGCTTTCCGATCTTGTGGAAGCGACAAATATATGGGTTTGGGCGACCGAAGCTCGCGGGCAAGAAAGTTCGACGAAGAGCGGTCTTCAAACGAGAGCCAAACGTCTTCATAGAGGACTTGCGCACGCTTATTTTGTTGAAAAAGAAGATACCAGTCGGCGAGGTCAAGTTTTGCTTGGCTAACTTCTTCAATCTCTGCATTGCCTTGCGCGAGTAAGATTTTCACGATTTCGATCAAGGCGGCTTCGCCTTCCCGAAAGTTGTTTATGCGCGTAGGCGGAAGTCGACTAATGTTGGTTGCGCCTCGCCGCCCACTCGCGACCATCTCCTCAATGTTCGGAATCTCTGCCGGAGCGAATTTTTCCAACCTGTATGTGTTCGCAATCCCCCGTAGGGCCTCGATAAGGATCGGGTGGCTCTTATCGTAATGAGCTTCGGCCAGGACGCGAGCTTTCTCGAAAAAGGTCCTTGCCATAAAGATGTTGTAGGTCTTGGTGTACCAATTGGCGAGGGCGAAAGTACCGGGGATGAGCGCGCTTTCGTCTTCCTGTTGATCGAAATTTCGTTCTAGCACATGGTAAGCGTATTCGTGCCGATCGTTTGCAGCCGCAATATCACCTTTGGCGTAATAGGCGTTCGCTTCTCGGTAGACCACGGCTACTTGGTTGGGATCATGAAGTCCGGTATTCACTCGCGTTACATGAAGTGCACGGTCGTACGCCTTAAGTGCACTTTCGTAATCACCGTAACCTGTTAGTCCGTCACCTAGGACTACCAACGGTTCGACGAGCGCAATGTCGTATCGGCCCCAGATGGCCTCGGTTCGACCGATCTCGCTTTCGGCCACTCGGATCGCCTCTTCGTATTCGCCCGTCTCAATTTGGTCTTTGGCGATCTCAAGTGATTCGGTGCCGCCATTCACGCTATCTAGATTCAATACGTCGGCCGATGAACCCGTCGCATGTATGACAAGGGCGAAGAGAACCCACAGCCACGGCCGCGGGTTTGACGTGGGGCGTTCTAGACACCATCGAAAAATGCCGAAATTCAGCGGGCATCCCATCCGTGATGGGCCGCTAATCATCAACATGTCATCCCAGGACTGCGCTGATCGGACGTGTGTCTGGTTTTTATGATCGGATCCAATGGCGTGTTCGCGATGGTTGATTCAGCTAAGATCGCCCATCGTGACCGAAATTGACCATGAAATCGATACGCGGGGGTTGTTGTGTCCCGAGCCTCTGATGCTCGTGAGGAACAAAATTCGCGATATGGCCTCGGACGCAACCCTACGCATTGAGGCCACCGACCCGTCGACCAAAAGAGACTTCACCAATTTCTGTCGATTTATGGGCCACCAGTTGGTCGAGTCTTCGGTCAATGGCGATGTTTTTGAATACGTCATCAAGAAAGGTTGACGACTGAACAAAGTGGGCCCAAAACACTACTTTGCGTACGGTAGCAATATGAATCCTGCTCGGGTTGTCGATCGGGGAATTCGTTTTACTCAAATATCGTCAGCGGGTCTCGTTGATTTTGTCTTATGTTTCAACAAGCGTTCGCGCGAACAGAAGGGGGCAGGACACGCGAACATCATGGCGGAAGTTGGTGGACTGGTCGAAGGCGTCCTCTATCAACTTGAAAGCCCAAGTGAAATCGAGAAGATGGATGTTTTCGAGCATGTACCGACCAATTACAGCAGGGAAGTTGTGACGGTCGATTCGCGGGGTGAAGAACGGGTTGCCTGGACGTATCTTGCCAATCCAGAGGTCGTTTCGTCGGCCTTAAAACCTCCATGTTGGTATTTAGAGCATCTCCTCCGCGGACGGGCCTATTTGAGCGATCGCTATATTGAGATGTTGGAGTCGATCGAATGCGTGCCCTAAATCATTCCGATGTTGCTCGGGTTTTTAACCTTGCGTTTGTTGATTACAAGGTCGTGATGAACGGAGGACACGCCGAACCGCTATATGTGCCAGGTGTTCGGCTAGCAGAAATACACTATACGCAAGACCACGCGGCGAGCGCGTTACACGAAGCTGCGCATTGGTGCACTGCTGGTCAACGTCGCCGACGGCTCAAAGATTACGGGTATTTCTATTCGCCACCCCCACGAACGGAAGTGGATAGAGCACGATTCGAAGCCGTGGAAGTTGAAGCCCAGTCGATGGAACTGCTGTTCTCGGAAGCGGCAGGCCTGTTGTTTCAGCCGAGTACGGACGACGTCGACGCCCCGACCAATGGGTTGGACACGTTTAGCCATCGGATTCTTCTACGCGCCCGTGAACGACGTCGATTGGGTCTGCCCGAGCGGGCCGAAAAATTCATGACTGCGCTCCTCAACGAAAGAACAGGAAACTTTGGGTTGGCGGCAGATGGCTGAGAAGTGCGACTGCCTCGTCATCGGTGCGGGGGCCGTGGGCCTTAGCGTTGCTCGAGCACTTGCGCGTGCCGGGCGAGAGGTCTTGGTACTGGAACGCCACGAATCTTTTGGGACCGAAACCTCGAGCCGAAACTCCGAAGTAATTCATGCTGGAATTTACTACCCGACGGGGTCGCTGAAAGCGCGGACGTGCGTTCGGGGAAAAGAACTCCTGTACGAATACTGTGAGAGGTATCACGTTCCTTATGAACGAATCGGCAAGATAATTGTTGCGACGAAGACTCAGCAATTCGATGCATTACGCGATTATCAGCGACAGGCGAAAGAGAATGGGGCCGGTGAGCTTACGTGGCTGTCGCAACGGGACGTGGAAAAGTTAGAACCCGCGGTCGCTTGCCGAGCCGGAGTCCTTTCGCCTAGCACCGGCATCATCGACAGCCATTCATACATGTTGAGTTTGCTCGGAGACCTTGAAGCGCACAACGGCGTCGTTTCATACCGCACGGAGGTTTCTAGAATAGTTGTCGATTCGGCCCTGACCGTTGTTTGCGATGGGTTCGAGTTGGCTCCGGCGGTACTGGTGAATTCGAGCGGACTTGCCGCGCCAGCGCTCTCGCCAGTCACGGGGGCCACGGACCGGGGTTATTTTGCCAAGGGTCACTATTACGTGCTTTCGGGTTTGTCACCCTTTAATCGACTGGTCTACCCCGTGGCTGAACCTGGTGGACTCGGTGTGCATGTGACGCTTGATCTTGCTCATCAGACCCGTTTTGGTCCTGATGTTGCTTGGATAGATGGACCGGACTACACGTTTGAAACGTCGAATCTAGAAGGTTTTATCGAAGCAATCCGACGTTACTACCCGGACCTTGATGCTACCCGGTTGCATCCGGGTTACACGGGAATTCGACCAAAGTTAGCTTCGGCCGATGCGCCGACATCCGATTTTGTAATCAATGGTCCAGAGCAGACTGGCGTTTCGGGATATGTCGATTTACTTGGAATTGAGTCGCCAGGATTGACCGCATCTCTCGCCATTGCAGAATGGGTCGTTGATCTCGTTGCTTGAGCGAGGAAAGGCAGTAATGCGGTCTCACGAGTGATTTCTGTGACTCAGGCGATTCAAACTTGCCTTTCGAGACTCGAGACAGCGGAGGGCCCCAGGCGCTTGTTACATGGTCGGGGTGGAAATGTTGAGGGGAATCGCCATGTTACGGTCGATTGGTATCCCCCCTACCTTTTAATCGGGTCTTTCGATGGAGGCGAATATCCGGACCTCGTCGCCGCGCTTTCAAACCACTCGGAAGTCGCGGGTGTACTCCTGCAGAAGCGTCGTGGACGAGAGACGTCCGCAAAGAGCGTGATCGGTCATGTTCCAGAAACGTTTTTGGTGGAGGAAAGCGGATTGGCGTTTCACGTACGCCCGTACCGTTCTCAGAATGTTGGGCTGTTCTTGGACATGGCGCCCGTCCGTGATTGGGTTCGCGAACGCGCTCAGCAAAAAAAAATCCTGAATCTTTTCGCCTACACCTGCTCGTTTTCGGTGTACGGGTTAGCGGGCGGCGCTGAGGTTGTAGTTAACAATGATATGAGCAGGGCCGCCCTTGATTGGGGTCGGGACAATCATCGGGTTAATCAACTCGACTTGGGACGAGTCAAATTCTTAGCGCACAATGTATTTCGGTCGTGGGGAAAACTCAGCAAGCCTGGTCCGTACGATATGGTGATTTGCGATCCACCGACGCGACAACGGGGAAGTTTTGTCGCAGAAAAGGACTATGGACGGGTAATCAAGCGTTTAACGAGGCTAGTTAAGCCTGGTGGGGACGTACTGATCTGTCTTAATTCCCCGTTTTTGGGCCGACATTTTATCGAGGAGCAGATGGCTCGTTGGGGTGCTGGATTTGTGTTGCAAGATTGGCTTCCAACGTCGATGGATTTCAATGAAGCGAATTCAGAGGCCGGGCTTAAAGTTGGCCACTATTGGCGTCGGTCCGCGTGAGCCGGACGAAAGCGCTAATTGTGCGACGGAGCCAAACTGATCGCGGGATCTAGGTTTGCCGGTAATGGCCGAGAAAATCCCCAATACGATCGATTGAGCTAGCAAGCTCTTCAGCTCGCGGAAGAAAAACGATACGGAAATGGTCGGGTTCCGGGTAATTAAAACCGCTGCCTTGCACGACAAGAATCTTTTCTTGCTGAAGTAAGTCGAGCACGAATTTCTCGTCGTTAGAGATGTTGAAACGATTCGTGTCTATGCGTGGAAATAGATAGAAAGCGCCCTTAGGTTTATTGCATTCAAGACCCTCGATTGCGTTTAGACACGCGTAGGCAGTATTCCGTTGTTCGCACAGGGCACCGCCGGGTTTTAGGTATTCGTCGATACTTTGGTATCCCCCAAGAGCGGTTTGGATGGCATGTTGCGCAGGGACATTTGCACAAAGTCTCATTGAGGCAAGAATATTCAAGCCCTCCAGATAGTCTTGTGCTCTATGTTTGGGGCCGCTAACGACCATCCACCCCATTCGGAAGCCCGCAACGCGGTATGCTTTCGAAAGCCCATTGAACGTTAATGTGAGTACGTCTTGAGAAAGCGATCCGAGGGGTACGTGCTCGGCGTCGTCGTACACGATTTTCGAGTAAATCTCGTCGGAAAATACCACGAGGTCTTTTTGCCTTGCCCAACCCACAATCTCGTTCAGTGCCTGTCGTTCGTAGACAGCGCCAGTCGGGTTGTTTGGATTAATAACGACGATTCCGCGGGTCCTACGAGTCGTTTTACGGCGTATATCAGAGATATCGGGGTGCCAATCCGAACGCTCGTCGCATCGATAATGGACCGGTTTGCCGCCACTTAGGCGAACGGCAGCCGACCAAAGAGGATAATCCGGTGATGGAATGAGAATTTCGTCACCATCGTCTAACAGCCCTTGCATGGCCATGACGATGAGTTCGCTCACCCCGTTGCCGAGGAAAATGTCATCGACTTCGACGTTGGCCACTCCGATCTTCTGGCATTCCTGCATTACGGCCTTACGCGCCGAATAAAGCCCCCTTGAGTTTTCATATCCCTGAGAGTTCGGAAGATTGTGGATGACGTCGCGCAATATTTCCTCGGGGGCATCGAACCCAAAGGGCGCTGGGTTACCAATGTTCAATTTGAGAATTCGATGACCCTCATCCTCCAGTCGCTCCGCCTCCCGCATGACAGGTCCACGAATCTCGTAGCAGACATCATCAAGTTTCGAAGACTTAACGATCGGTTTTTGTCCGATAGGAGTCAGTTCGATCGTTTTGTTCGGTTGCTGCTCGTCGCTTTGCATACCGCTGACGGGTCCGTAAAATCTACTGTAGGCGACCGGGCATGTTAGCAGGAGACCTTAATGTGAGTAAGGTTATTAAATCGGACGACGAATGGCGGGCCGAGTTATCGAGCGAGGAATACGAAATCACGCGGCGAGCAGCGACGGAACAGGCATTTACCGGTGAATACTGTGAAACCAAAACACCAGGGAAATACTTGTGTCGATGCTGTGGTGAACCGCTTTTTGATTCAAGAACTAAATATGACTCGGGAAGTGGTTGGCCCAGCTTCTTCGAGCCGATTAATAGCGATGTGGTTGACACCAAAGAAGATCGAACAATGTTTATGTTACGTACAGAAGTTCTATGTTCTAAGTGCGATGCTCATCTTGGTCATGTTTTCCCGGACGGACCAGAGCCAACGGGGCTCCGGTTTTGTATGAATTCGGCATCGCTGAAGCTTGATCCGACCGAAACATCCGAATAGTTCTTTCGATTCGAAGGGACAGTGAACTAGGTTGCCGGCTAGAATCCAGCCGCCATTCCTTCCTTTCGATGATCCGACGCTGCGCAGTAGCCGTCGTCGAGGCGGCAAATGAGCTGAGCGCCGCCAAAAAGCCCTTCATCCTGCACGACAGCTGTCTCGTGTCCCCGTTCTATAAGGGATTTGACGGTTATTGACGACGTGCCTTTTTCCAAGGCGAGACGGTAATCTGGACTAACGTGCCAACGTGGAGCATCTGACGCGGCTTGGGGGTTTTCGCCGTGGTCGAAAACGCGGGTAACCATTTGAACGTGACCCTGATGCTGCATGTGGCCACCCATCACGCCGAGTGCCATCGCAGGGCCGCCGTCAGCTCGCGTGACGAACCCGGGGATAATTGTGTGGAACGGGCGTTTGCCGCCATCCACGATGTTTGGATGACCGGGCGTAAGCACGAAGCCGCTGCCCCTGTTTTGCATGGAAATTCCTGTGCCATCGATCACGATTCCTGAGCCGAAGCCGCGGTAGTTTGACTGAATCATCGAGACCATGCGCCCGTCCGCATCCGCGGTCGCTAAATAGACGGTGTCTGCAGAAACTGGCAAAGCAACAGGTGGCGACTCAAGCGCGGTGTGCTTCGATATTGCATTCGCTGCTCGGGCGATTGAACCCGGCTCGAGCAACTCGCTGGGAGGTACGGTCATGGCTTCCGGATCAGCGAAGTGGTCAAAAGCAGCTCTGATAGCTATTTTCATGGCCTCGACTTGGAAATGGATCCAGTCTGCGGACCCGGGTTCAATTGAATGAACGTCGAGACGTTCGAGGATGGAGAGGGCGATTTGGGCCGCGAGTCCTTGCCCGTTGGGTGGGATCTCATGAAGAACGACGTGTCGGTACGGTTGGGCGATTGGGTTGGTCCACAGCACGCTATGATTGGCGAGATCCTCAAGGGTTATCGCCCCTCCCTCATGCTGGCTCTGGCTGACAATTGCTTGGGCGAGTCGTCCGCGGTACATCGATTCGCCCCCTGTGCGTGCGATGTCCAAGAGCGTATCGACAAGGTCCGGACGCAAGAACGCTTCGCCAGGTTCGGGCGCTCTTCCCAGAGGTGCAAAGTGCTTTTGAAAGTTGTCAAAGTGTGCGAACGAATCAACCGACCATGACCAAATGGAAGACGTTTTGGTGCCAACTTGGAACCCGTCACGAGCGTACCGAATGGCTGGCTCAAAAAGATCTTCGAACGGTAGCTCCCCAAATTTTTTTGATAACGCGATCCACGTACTGACGGCTCCTGGCACCGTGACTGAATCCCATCCTTGCGTCGGCATGTTAGGACCCTCGAAACGATCGGGTTTCCAGGCAGCCGGAGATTTTCCTGAACCGTTGATTCCGGTCAAGTCGTTCCCGTCCCAGACAATCGCGAACGCGTCGCTTCCCACGCCGTTCATCGCCGGTTCGACGACGGTGAGTGTGATTGCGGTTGCAATTGCTGCGTCAACCGCGTTGCCTCCACGCCTAAGCATGTCGATACCAGCCTGAGTTGCAAGGGGTTGAGACGTTGCGACGACGTTTCGCGCGAATACTGGTGCCCTGCGGGAGTCGTATGGAAAAGACCAGTCAAACATTGTCTGACCATACGCTCGGGTATTTGGATTTGCAGCTCAAATGAAGTACTTCGGGTTCGCTAGGGACGCCGGTTACGCGTGCGGAGAAGATTCGCGGGTGCGTATTGATCTGTAAGAACGCGAGCTTCGGTATCCCAGTCGATCGTTCGATACATATGATCGGGGTAATTGTGGATTGGAATTCGGTACGGTCGAAGGCGCTTACGCCAGCTCTGGGCGCGGGTCCGCAACGCATCGAGCGCGGGCAAGCCGGCCATCGGTACTAAAATGATCCGATTGCTACTCGGGTACTGCTTGAAATTGAAAAAATCTCCAAAAACGGCTGCATAGGTCACCGACTCGTGATCGTAGAGACGACTCTGGGCAAACGTGTTGGCCACCAGCGTCCCATCCGCGCCGAGCAGCTTGCGAGTTTCCTGTAGATATTCTCGAGTCATCAAGTGCTCGGGAATGTAGTCGCCGTTGAATGCATCGAGGAAGATTAGGTCGTATTGATCCTCGCGTATGACCGCTCGCTTGGTAAAGATGCGCCCGTCCATTTCGAACACCTTTATGCGTTCGCTACTTTGGAAACCAAAAAATTCTCGGGCGATTCGTACGACGGCGGAGTCGATTTCAACGATGTCTATGCGCACTTGTGGAAAAAGGTCGTTGAGCGCGAGCGGCAACGTCCCCCCTCCGAGACCGATCATTAGTATTCGTTGGGGGTCTGGAGCAAGCAGAAGGCCTGCCATCATCATTTGGGTATACGTAAACACCATTTGTTGAGGATGCTTTAGATCGATACAACTTTGATTGCGTTGATCCCGCCGGACGGAGAATTGAAGGCAACGGCGAGTGCCCGTGTCATCAACTAGAATCGTCTGATACAAAGACTGTTCTCGGTGAACAATTCGACCCTCAAGAGGGTCACTTTGGAACAAAGCAACAACGGCAAGAAAGATTGTAGCGGAGAGCTTCATCCGCTTCGTGCTGCTACCCACGAAACAAAACCGAGTATTAACAGTGCACCGGAGAGTATGAAAATGATCGTGTTCATCTGAAACCAGAGCACAAAATAGAAGCTTGTTGCGAGGGTTCCAAGGGCGCTACCGATGGTTGAAACAAAATACAACCTACCGGCGGTGTTGCCAGCCCGATCCACGTCGACGACCAATAAGCGAACGGCGTAAGGCGAGATCAAACCCAGAATGACGGTGGGAAGGGTAAATAGAATGAGAGCTGCTAGAAGCGACCCCCACCGAGGATCGGTGATGGTCTCGAAAACCTTTGCCATCAGGAGTTCGTTGATCAGCGCGAGTGGGTAGAGCGTGGCCGCCGACGCAAAGAAAATGAGCGAAAAACGCTTTAGCGATGGGTTAAACAACGATAACCAACCCCCAGTCAAGTAACCGGCTGAAAGCGCGAGCATAAAGACCGTAATGACGCTGCCCCAAACGTAGATGCTGCTGCCAAAGTAAGGGGCGAGCAATCGTCCACCGAGCAGTTCGAGCGACATGATCACGAAGCCGCTGGTAAACGCAAGCACGCTGACCAGGACGTTTTTCCTGCGGTCTAACTCGGTCATCGTGGACCGAATGGACACGGCAATTGCGTTGGGATCGTATGTTGGACATTCATGTTGGTCATGGGGTTAGGTGATGTTTTGGCGTTGAACGGAGTAACCGCCGATTATGCTTGAGAATCCTTTCTGATTGGGCTCGTTGAAGTAGTGTGTTTTTTGCTAGCGTAGCGTTCGTGTCGGGATCGGATCAACGTTGGGTTTGGTTGAATGGGTAGGGAATAACGATGGAACTTGGAGTCACGCTGCGCAATATGGGCGCAGAATCAGAAGCACCAGTCATTGCCAGATGCGCAGCGCTCGCCGAAGCGGGCGGCCTCGAATCGCTTTGGATCACAGATCACATTGCGATCCCACCGGACGATGCCGAAGGTTCGGGTGGGCGATACGTTGACCCCTTGATTACATTGGCTTGGATTGCGGGTGCGACCAATCGCATACGTCTCGGCACGGGTGTTCTGATCCTCCCGTACCGTGGTGCTTTGATGACAGCTAAACAAGTTGCAAGTCTCCAAGAGCTGTCCCAGGGTCGGGTGCTCCTGGGGATCGGAATCGGTTGGATGAGCGCTGAATTTCGCGCGCTGGGACTGGATCGAAAGCAGCGCGGGACTATTTCCGATCAGACGCTGCAAATTCTGAACTCGTGTTTTGAAAGCGACGAGGTCGAACTCAACGACCAACGATTTCTTTTCAAGCCGAGACCGATTAAGCCGCCTGTGCTAGTCGGCGGCCAAGCGCCCCATGCTCTTCAACGGGCCGCACGGTTTGGCGATGGTTGGATTCCCATGGGTCTTGAACCGGAGCGTGTCGGTGAGCTGCGCGCCGAATACGATGGATATTGCGAGCGAGCCGGTCGTGCTACCGGTTCCATTACAGTTATGGGGGGGCTGCCTCTTGCCGACCTATCGCGATCGCGGTCGCGATTGGATGCGTACCGTGAGGCCGGAATTCAACGCTTTGTCTGCGGTATGCGTTACCAGACGGTTGAAGATTACGAACAGCAGATCGACGCGTTGCACAGTCTTATAACGTAATCGTGCACACGATCAGATGCGAAACGTCGTCCCCGATTATTTCTGGCCCCGGCTTATTACGCTCCCATCAATGGCCGCTGGCCGGGTTTAGCGACCTTTCCAGTTGGGAGGGCGTTTCTCCGAAAAGGCCTTAGGACCTTCGACAAAATCTTCGCTAGTCGACATAGCCTTGACGGAGTCGTAGGGAATCTCCATCGACTCTTGCAACGATCCCATGGATAAGCTTCGGTAGACCACGTCTTTGCTTGCTCGGATGGATAACGGAGCGCATTCGAGGATTTGACCCGCCCACCGGCGTGCTGCGTCCATTAATTCATTGTGGGGCACGACCTCGTTTACGAAACCCAGCTCGTAGCCTTCCTGAGCGGGTACGTGTCGGCCTGTGAGGATCATGCCGAGTGCCCGTTTGGATCCGATTTGGCGAGGCAATCGTTGCAATCCACCCGCGAGTGCTGCCAGGCCGACCTTCGGCTCTGGAAGTGCAAAAATCGCGTTCTCCGAAGCGATGATGAGATCGCAGGAAAGAGCGATTTCAAAGCCGCCGCCCATTGCGACTCCGTTGACTGCGGCAATGACGGGCTTTGTCAGATCGAATCGTGACGACAAGCCTCCAAATCCCCTCGGCGATGGAACTCGTTGGCCTCCCTCCGCTTGATACCGTAAATCGTTACCGGCGCTAAAACCACGACCCTCTCCGGTGATAATGGCAACCCAAAGATCGTCGTCATTCTGGAATTCGTCAAAAACTTCGCCCAGCTCAGCGTTTGCCGGCGGGTGCAGGGCATTCAACCTTTCAGGCCGATTGAGTTTTACGGTCAACACATGATCTGTCTTTTCGACATTACAAAATTCGGGCATGTTCCCTCCCTAACATGTTGTAGTTTCCATCCGGTCGGCGCGGGTCTGTTGTGACAAGTTCGTGTCCCAACACGCGCCGAGCAACGGAGTAGTTTGTCCATTGCATCGGACCCTCGTCAAGCGACCGAAAAAGTTGTACTAGTTTCGGAGAACGCGAAGGTGCCGGTGTGACCTAAGTGAGGTCTGCGTGTCGATCGATCACGACACAACCAACTAGATCGCCAAGAACGTTCGCTGCGGTTCGGATCGTGTCGAGAGGCCGTTCGACCAAAAGTAGTATCAGGATGCCTTCCAGAGGTATCCCCACGGCGAGTAGCACCATTTGCATACCGGCCATGGATCCTGAAGGGATACCGGGTGCGCCGATTGACGCGAGCATGGCAACGATGAACACCGTGACGGTCGCTATGGCACTTAGGTCAAGTCCGAAGAGGTATGCAAGAAAGATTGCTGCGATGCCTTCAAAGAGAGCGGTTCCGTCCATGTTGATGGTCGCGCCAAGAGGAAGTACGAAACTAGACGTGGTCGAGCTAACCCCGAGATCGTTAGCGGCCTGAAAACTGACCGGAAGCGTGGCAGCACTGGATGAGCTTGATAATGCAACCACCACTGGCCGAAAGGCCTTCTTTGCTAAGACAAAGGGATGGGTACGACCAGCGAACCAACCAATGGACGGCAGGACGATTACCATGTGCAGTAACGTAGTGGCGATTACGATGCCGGAAAATGCGGCCAGCTGTCCGATTAGCGTTGAATTTGCGTTGGTCGTCATTTCATAGACGATGCCTACAATCCCGACGGGAACCATCCACACGGCCCAGCTAGCTAATTTGTAGATTGCACTGGTGATTTCATGGATCGATGTTTTAACGGTGCTGTCGCCAGGGAGGACTATCAGCAGCGCTAGCCCGAGGACAATACTGTTGGTGACTATCCCAAGAATATTGAGGTTCGTCAGGGCGGCGAACGGATTAACAAACATTTGTGCTAACAGATTACCTAGCAGATCCGAGAACGCGTTGTCGGAGGCTCCGATCAAGGTGGCTTGTGTCGACGCGGTTTCGATCGCACTGAGGGGGGGCGCGCTGGTCCATGGGTGGAAAACAAAAACGACCGTCAGTCCGAGCGCGATGGCGAAGGCCGTGGTTACTACGTAATAGACAACGGTCAGCGTTCCGATTCGACGCAGTTGCTTGGCAGCATCCAAGCGAAGTATCCCGGATAGCACCGAGAAAAAAACTAGCGGCGCGACAATCATTTTGAGCACGGATAAGAAAAGATTCTTGAATAACGCTGCGGATTCCAGCAGCCACGGGGTGCTCGGGAATGCCCAAGCAAGTGCAAATCCGACCAACGCAGCCATAAGGACGGTGGGAAAGAGATACCTGTCCATCGACGAACTACCAGACCACTCAGCGTGCTAGTTTACCGCGTATACCTCATGGTGATGGCCGCACACTGGGGGTTGGGGTCTTGGACTCAAAGTTTGAGCCTGGTAGAGGTTCGGTGAGGAAGGTATAACCCGACATCTATTGGAAGGTGAATATGATTAACTATTTGATATCTAAAGATAAAAACGAGTATTCACAAAGGAGTGGGAAACGACGTGGTTCCTACAAGCATCGACAGTTATCACCGATTCGTGGTCCAGGCCGCTGACTTCCACCAAGAACTTTTCGATGTTTCGGCCGCTATCCGTCAATATCGGTACGCGTTATGCAAGATCCTCGAATAGCCATCTCGCCCTAGTTACGTTGGTCGCATTGATCGGCCTTGCATTGTCCGTTTCGGTCCTTCTATTCGTGCAAGGTGTTGTCGCCGGGTTCGAGAGAGAACTTACGAATCGGATCCTGGGCGTCATCCCACACGTAACGGTTCGAGCACGCGAATCGATCGTAACGCCGGCTGAATTAGGGGCGCGCATAGGCGAAATGGCGCATGTGGAAGGTTACGCCTCCGTGATCGAAGGACACGCGCTGTTGTCAGTTGGTCAGAAGGTTCGAGGTGTAACGATCAATGGGATCGAGCCCGAACAGTATCGTCAGGTCTCGCGGATACACCAATACATGCAAGGGACTGATGATGTTGCGCTAGCGCCGGGTGAATATGGGATCGTTGTTGGTAGCCGGATTGCCGATGAGTTGGGTTTGGTGATCGGTAGTCGAGCGACAGTAGTGCTCCCTGATGTCACGGTAACCCCGCTCGGTGTGCTACCGCGTCAAAAGTCGTTTTTCGTTCGAGGGATATTGGATACCGGGTCTGAGCTTGATCAGCGTCAAGTCTTTATTCACCGAATCGATGCCGCGACATTGTATCGATTAAACGAGGGAGTTCATTCCGTCAAAGTGCGTCTTGATGACCCGTTACGAGCCCGCAATGTTCGGTTTGAGATACTCGCGGACGTGAGTGACAAATTCACGGTATCCACTTGGTTTCAAACGTATGGTGCCCTTTACAGCGCGATTAGGGCTCAGAAAGCCATGATGCTCCTCCTTCTTTCCTTGTTGGTTGCTGTAGCTTCCATCAATCTTGTCTCGAGCCTGGTGATGATCGTTAGTGAACGTCGTGGCGATATTGCTATCTTACGGACAATGGGTAGCAAACGATCGTTGCTTATCACGACGTTTGTGTTTCTAGGGATGGCCATTTCAGGAGTTGGCGTCACCGCGGGAATCGGACTCGGTTATTTTCTAGGACTGTTTGCTGAGGCCGGCTTTCCAGTCCTCGAGGCTTTCCTTGGAGTCGAACTCATGGGCGAATATGTGGTGGACACGTTGCCTTTCGCATTAGCCACAGCAGACGTTAGGAACATTGTTGGTATTTCAGGACTGCTTACGTTATCGGCAACTTTGTATCCGGCGTGGCGGGCGAGTTCGTCGAATCCTACCGAAGCGCTTCAGCATGAGTAAGGTCTTATCGGCTCAAAATCTCAGTAAACGGTTCGTTGACGGTGAACAGGAATTAGGAGTTCTCAACGGGGTCGACGTAGAGGTGAAGGCGGGTGAGAGGGTCGCAATAGTAGGGCGGTCCGGATCCGGTAAGAGCACCTTGTTGCACATACTTGCTGGTTTAACCGACCCGGACTTAGGCGAGGTTAGGGTCGCTGGTCAAAGCATGACAAACGCTTCGAGTGACGTGCGGGCAGCCATTCGCAATCGCCACATGGGCTTTGTGTATCAATTTCACCACCTACTACCCGAGTTTTCCGCCCTGGAAAACGTGGCAATGCCGCTAATTATTTCGGGTCGCGCGTCGAGTAAATCGAAGGAACGTGCGATGAGCCTATTGGCTGCGGTTGATTTGGCGGAGCGTCTTGGTCACCGTCCGCATCAACTTTCAGGTGGTGAACGGCAGCGGGTTGCCGTAGCCCGAGCAATGGCTACGGAACCCGACATCCTGTTGGCCGATGAACCCACAGGTAATCTTGATCGAGAAAACGCAGTTCAGGTGCTGAGGCTCATGGAGAGCATGAGTGAAGATACGGGGACTGCCTTTATCGTGGTGACACATGACGCGTCGGTTGCGGACAAGATGAGCTGCTCGTTTGTTTTGGAAGACGGAAAGTTGAATGAACGACCGATTGCCCAATAAATTTTTCCCCTCGGTTTGGATTGCGCTTCGGTATCTCTTTCGAAGGAACAACATCTATGCGGCTTTGATTAACTGGGTCACTTTGTTGGGACTTGTTCTCGGAGTCACGATTCTCACGGTGGTGACCAGCGTCATGAACGGATTTGATCAAGAGATTAAAGACCGGCTTCTCGGGGTAGTACCGCACGTCTATATTGATACGAGGGACCTATCTGCTGCCGATCAAGCATTATTGGCAACACCTGATGTGGTCGGTGTTGAACGGTTATATCAGGGCGAGGCGATGATATCCCGGCCGGGGTTAGCCCAGGCGGTGAAGATATACGGGATTCAACCGAAAGACGGAGGCGGTTTCATTGCTGATTCGCTGGTCTCGGGATCGCTCTCGTTATTAACGGGAGCAGGTATCGCGCTAGGAGAACCCCTTGCGAGGTCGATGGGTTTCTCGCTGGGCGATCCGATCATTCTAGTGTTTCCACAACCTACTGGATCAGGAGTCATTCCATCGGTCCAACGTTTTCAGCTAGTCGCAACATTCTCTGTCGGGGCCGATCCAGACTATCAGTTGGCACTCATAGATATTGCGCGGGTCGAAGAATTAGGGATGACAAATTCAGGCACGTCGGGCTGGAGGGTAACTTTGGCTGACCCTTTGTCTGTAGGGTCGGGGTCTTTGCCATTCGAATCACCGGCACGTACTTGGGCTGAACAATTCGGTGAATTGTTTCGTGCCATCCAAATCGAAAAAGGGATCATGTTCGCGTTGTTGGCGCTGATTGTGGGAATAGCCGCGTTCAATATGCTTTCCGGCCAAGCTTTGTTGGTGAACGATAAGCGCGGAGACATTGCCATCCTGGGGACTATGGGCGCGCCGCGTAGGACGATTGTCTCGATTTTTTTGGTTCAGGGGCTTTTCCTTTCAACGATCGGGATCGGGCTAGGTCTCCTTCTAGGAGTCACCATTGCAGCGCATGCCGATACTATTGTGGTATTGCTCGAGGCGGCGACGGGCACCAGCATGATCGAAGGAACTTATTTTTCGGTGGTTCCTTCTGAAACCAAAGCTGGCGATCTTGTCGTAATCGCACTGCTCTCGTTCACTTTATGTACAGGTGCCGTGGTTCGCCCCACGTTGTTAGCGGCCAGGGCAAATCCTGCGGTCGAATTGCACTCGCGTTAATCATGTCAATGGGCGATATCGTTTCTACGTCTACCTGCGCGCTGTTGCCAACGACGAACGACGTGCAGCCTCCAGATTATTCGGGATAGCAACATGCCAGATAGCCCCGAAACCCAACCGCAGATCAAGCAGCCCACGAGAAGTGGCCACCAGATCTGACCAATCTGGCTGGACAGCCACGACCAAGATAACTCAACGGCCGTGATGGTCACTTGAGTGTCGAGTAACCAAGCGCCCAGCTTGTAGGCGAAGAAAAACATAGGACCCATGGTTAACGGGTTGGTAACCTAGGTGACGCCAACGAAAAAGTGGGATATTGCATCGACCGATAATTGCCATCGAAGCAGCAACCAACATTTGTGTCGGTATCGGCAAAAACGCACAAGAAAGACCAATAAAAAAGGCGCCGCCGACTGAGCGACGGTGTAAGTTCCAAAGTTCGGTCTTGAGTAGACGATGACCCAAAAAACGGAGTATTGCGTGGTTACGCATGGATTCACGGGTCGGCAGATATCGTTGGAGAAATGGGGACGGCAACAGCTTCGCGTTATGCCTTGGGGAGATTCTAAGTATTTATGCGATCTCGTCCGCACGGTGCAATGTGGGTCGATAATGGACGCGGACTGGTCAACCGGGGTTGACGGCGTCGTTTTCGTTTCATTGGTTGCAGTTCGGGAACACAAACGCCAAGCAACGTGGCGATCGCAATAGTCAAAACGGTTCCAAACGTCCTCTAGGGTCCCTCCGCGAGTGAGAAAAACGTGTACGCAGGAATTGGCGCCGTACCCTTATAATGACCCAGGTCGATCACCAATAATGTTTATCGATCTCGCAAACTAAATGCGAAACGGACGAGGCGAATGCATGTTAAATAAGTGTCTGTTTCCGGTTGCCGGATATGGCACTCGGTTTTTGCCGGCGACTAAAGCGATACCAAAAGAGATGTTGCCCATTCTCGATAAACCGCTTATTCAATATGGAGTCGAGGAGGCTTTATCAGCAGGTCTACGTGATATTGGATTTGTCACGGGCCGAGGCAAGCGCGCGATTGAGGACCATTTTGATGTTAGTTATGAGTTGGAAGATCACGTGCAGGGGACTGATAAGGAAAATGCCTTATTAGGTATTCGAGATCTGATCGACCAATGCACGTTTTCATACACCCGTCAGGTGCGCATGCGGGGACTCGGACACGCAATTCTTTGCGGTCAACCGTTAATGGGGCACGAGCCGTTCGCTGTGGTACTGGCTGATGATCTTTGCTTTGGTGAGGCTGGAGGTGTACTAGCCCAGTTGCTCGAGATTTATGCAGAGTACGGGATGAGTGTGGTTGCCATCGAAGAAGTACCTGATGAAAGTACCCATCAATACGGTGTGATCGCGGGGGACGAGGTGTCAAAGGATTTGTACCGTGTGTCGGATATGGTCGAAAAACCCGAACAGGGTACCGCGCCGTCCAATCTAGCGATCATTGGCCGGTACATCCTTACGCCGGATATATTTGAGATATTGCACGAGACCTCACCCGATACGAGAGGTGAGATCCAAATCACCGATGCACTCGTCAAGCACTGTCTCTTATACACATCTCCGAGCCCACGAGACCGAGGCTGATGTCGTATGCCGTCTTCTGCTTGAAAAAAAAA
>CAXDSX010000014.1:0-20784 GCA_963992075.1 uncultured Pseudomonadales bacterium
TTGGCGATGACGAGTGCCGATGCGCCGTCCGAAATGGAACTAGCGTTAGCAGCCGTGATGGTTCCGTCCTTCTTAAACGCTGGTCGAAGGGTTGGTATGCGATCAATTTTGGAGCGCCGAGGTTGTTCGTCCTCGTGGCCTGCTTCCATTGGTGTAATTTCTTCCGCTAATGTTCCTGAATCCATGGCAGCCAGCGCTTTTTTGACAGAGCCGATTGCGAATTCGTCCATGGCATTGCGCGACAGCTGATATTCGTCCGCGGTGTCCTGAGCAAAACTACCCATAGAGCCACCGCTCTCGGCATCTTCTAGACCGTCTGTAAACATCGAATCGACGATCTCGCCGTGGCCCATGCGAAAACCGCCCCGAGCTTTAGCTAAGAGATAGGGTGCATTGGTCATGCTCTCCATTCCACCGGCTACGACGGTCTGGGCGGCCCCCGCCACGATAAGATCGTGTGCCAACATCGTGGCTTTCATCCCTGAACCACAAACCTTATTTATCGTGGTAGCTCCGCTAGAGTCCGGAATTGAAGCGATACGCATCGCTTGACGAGCGGGGGCTTGTTTAGCCCCGGCACTGACGACACAACCCATTAGAATTTCGTTGATGTTTACGGGATCCAGCCCAGAGTCCTTGACAGCTGCCGAGATAGCATGCCCACCAAGTTCTGCAACGCTATGATCAGCCAGCGCCCCCTGAAAACTTCCAATAGGCGTGCGCTTCGCACCAAGAATAAAAACTTCCATCGGACTTCCTTAGTTAGCGTTCGTTAAAACGCGGTATCAATTCTGCGAAGTTGCAGGGCTTAAAGGTTGAATCAAGTTGATTATGCAGTATCTGGTCCCAAGCCGTAGCACAAGCGTTGGTTGATCCCGGAACGGCAAAAATCAGCGTCGCGTTGGCAATTCCAGCTACGGCACGGGATTGGATTGTTGAGCTGTCGATTTCTTTGTATGAAATTTGGCGGAACAATTCCCCGAATCCCTCGATGACTTTGTCAAACAAGGGGAGAAGAGCTTCGGGAGTACTGTCTCTTCCCGTAAACCCAGTTCCACCCGTGGTTAGCACAACATTGGTGGTACTGTCGGCGATCCAGTTCGATACCGTTGCCCGAATCTGGTAAACGTTGTCTGGGATTAGCTGGCGGTGAGCAAGCAGGTGACCGTCGCCTTTAAGTCGCTCGATCAGGAGGTTTCCGGACGTGTCGTTGTCGAGCGTCCTGGAATCCGAGATAGTCAAAACAGCGATGGCGAGAGGAGACATATTGCTTAAGGAAAGGAGTACAAGTTTGCGGATTTGTTGGCAAATACATTACAGTAGCCGCCTTGATTCTGCATCACCTCATAAGTATCAAGTACGCAGCCAGGGACTGAATGGACAGTAACGTCGTCGAAGGTGATCGCCTATTTCTGATCGCTGAGAATCTGGCGCAAGACTTCTCCCGCCTTCCTACCATTGAAGCTGAAGCGTATGGAGGCATGCGAGGGCTGGTGTCCGCGTCTTCAATCGCGCGTCGTCTTCGAGCTCTCGATGCCATGGACATCGATACCTACATCGAGACCGTGGTTGAACCAGCAGAGGCGCAAGCACGCGCGTCGGCGCCTTCGGTCGTCCAATCGTTAGGTTCGCTCATTGAAGAAGACAGTGACGGACCTTTTTATTGCGCGACGATCGCCATGGATTTTGATGGCGATGCACGTTTAATCGGTGTTATCGCCCAAAACCGCTCGATCCAGAATGGTGCGTGGATGCCGAAGCACCATCTTGCAGCGGTCGCATTCGTTGAGAAGTGCTCTAAGCGCGCCATGCCGATTGTCAGTCTCATGGACACTCCTGGGGCTGTGTCAGACGCAGAAGCGAATCGAGCCAATCAGGCACACAGTATTTCGCGTTTGATTACCGAGATGTCGAATGTGGATGTGCCTAATGTCGGAATTGTTTTTGGGTTGGGATACTCAGGTGGTGCTATTCCGCTTGCAGCTAGCAACATCATTCTTTCGGTGCGCGATGGGGTATTTAGCACCATTCAACCGAAGAGCTTGGCGAGTATCGCGCGCCGTCTGAATTTATCGTGGCAGGAGTGCGCTAAACATGTCGGCGTCTCGCCGTATGAACTCATGCAACAGGGTAATATCGATGGAATCATCGATTACGCGCCAGGGGACGATGGATCCCATCTGGAAAATCTTCGGTTGGCAATTGTCAGTGGGATTCAAGCTGTTGAACAATCGACCAAAACTTTCGTCGCAGAAAACCCCTACATTCTTGATCACTATCGACGAAGCTTACTCCGCTATCTTGAGCCGTCGGAGCATCTTCAGAAGGTTCAAGCAAGCGCCTCATTGAAAATTTCCAAGAATCCGACCGAATACCTGAATGTGTTTGGCGTGACGTTTCGCTATTTGCGTTATTTAAGGGTGCGACGTCGTATCAAAGCGACCACCCGTCAACAGTATGGGCGTTTGTCACAAAGCGAGCTGCCAGAGGGAGAACTTGGTACCCGTTCGGACCGTGAAAGGCGTCGGATATTCCTGCGCTGGGTTCAAGATCCGGATAAGTTGATTTACGACGACAATCTCAACCGGGCGTGGAAAGGGTATACAGAAAAAAAACGGGCGGTTCATGAAGAGCGCAGCAGAGTTCAGCAGTTTTTCCTTGGCGAGCCTAAGAAGAATTATGAGGATGCCCGAAGTCATTTGTTGGCGACCGTTGGAATGTACCTTTACAACCGATGGAAATCTGAAGCCGCTGGGAACTTACGGACGCTAAAGCACTACATTGAAGACTACGAAGACACTCGGCACCTGGTCCGCGTCGGTGAAATTCTAGATCCAATCGCGTTAGTCGGCGCTATACGAAGCGACCGTGACGTGGGATCAACGTTAAGAGAGCGTTTTACCCACGAAGGGAAAAAACTCCTAGCGATGCAAGATCTTGGCGCTCGAACGGAGGCGCAGTTGCGAGGCCAATTGTCGACGGAGCTCAACCTGGCCATGACTGAGGGACCCATTGACCTAGTCGTTGAGGACGCAAATGGAACCGATAAGGAGTCTGGTCAACGCGAAACCTCCAACATCGTTGCTAATCGGCGTGTCCTTCAAGACCGGTTTAGTGACCACATCGCTCCGTCGAGAGTTGAAGGAGCGCCGTTTGCGGATAGCGACCGCACAGTCCTGGACGTGCTGCTAGAAAGTGAGCTTCGAGATGACTTCGTGACCGCAATCGAAAATTTGCTTCTTTTTGACTCTGTCTACGACCAAATTCTAGAGAGCCTGGACTCGATTGCCGAGGAAGCTGGGCGCAGTAAGGCACTAGCTCAAGACTCAGTCCGCGTACTAATCGAACGGACGCTTGAGAGTGCAGAGAGCTCAGTGCGAAGCTCCACACTTAACGACGAAGTACGGACGGAAACGTCACTCCAAAAGCATCAATTTTTTGATTGGTATCTGCGGATATTGGAGACGCCAAAATCGAGTGATTTTTTCCGCGCAGTAGAAGAATGGAAGAAGACTGCGTTCCCGCATGTCTCGGACACCCTAGTCGTTGTCGTGACGTTTTTCTTTGAGCGGTTGTTGGTTTCGCATGTTCAAGCGGAACGGGAAGGCCGACGGTATGACGGACGTATTTCGCCACGCAATATTGGTCGGAAAAAAGACTTTTGGAATCGCTTGAATATTGCTTATCGCGACCTTCTTATTCAAAACGCGTTGGCCGAGTTTAAAGCCAGACGCGGCACAGGGTACCAGGCGTTTGTCGATCGGTTCTTCGACGACTTTGAGGAACATCACAGGGATTCGTTAAGTACAGATCCGTGCCAGTTTCCAGGACTAAGGATCTCTATTGAATCGGCGTTGAAACAAGATTCTCCGCCGTGTGGCGTGATCACGGGAATCGGAACTTTTCGAGACGAAAATGGCGGTCTCCGCGTGGGAACGGTGATCTCCAATCCAGACTTTCAGGCGGGTGCTTTCGATATGGCAAGCGCCGAAAAGTTCTGCAAATTATTGGTGAGCTGCGCGGAACAAAATCTGCCGGTCGTGTGTTTCATTTCTTCAGGCGGAATGCAGACCAAGGAGGGTGCCGGATCCTTATTTTCGATGGCCGCGATTAATGATCGGATAACTCGATTTGTCCGTGATTTCGATCTCCCCGTGATTATTTTTGGCCATGGAGACTGTACTGGAGGTGCTCAGGCGAGTTTTGTCACGCACCCGCTTGTCCAAACCTACTATTTTTCCGGCGCGAGTATGCCCTTTGCCGGTCAAATAGTCGTACAAAGCAACTTGCCGTCGGATTCCATCCTCTCCAATTATCTCGTGGATGTTTCGGGGGCTATGCAAGGTCTAGTCCGTCATCCGTTCTATGAAGATCTAGACGACGAGCTACAACGGATCGACCCGGATATACCCTTGCCTCGTGAGAGTGTCGTGGAAGTGGTGAATCGGGTGATGTCCGGAATCCTGAGTCAGGAACGACCGATGTTGACCCGTGCTAGAGCAGAGGTAAGCGCGGGAGACCTCTACCGGCCGGTTCAGCGGGTACTCGTGCACGCGCGGGGCTGCACGGCCGCGAAACTAATAAGAGTAGCCCAAAGGGAAGCCATCGAAATCGTTCTCGTGCAATCGGATCCAGACATGGAATCGGTGGCCGTGGACCTGCTTGGCAAGAGTGATTCGGTGGTCTGCATCGGCGGCAATACGCCTGATGAGAGTTATCTTAACGCGATGTCCGTTATTGCCGTGGCCGAGAATGAACATGTTGATGCTTTGCACCCAGGGATTGGATTTTTGTCAGAGAGCAGCCAATTTGCAGAGCTGGTCCGATCGAGAGGGATCAACTTCATCGGTCCGCCGGTCTCGAGCATGGAAACGATGGGGAATAAGTCCAACGCAATTAATACCGCTATACGGCTAAATGTACCTGTAGTACCGGGGAGCCATGGCATCGTTACGGATGTCGAAAAAGCGGCCGAGTTAGCGGATCGTATCGGCTACCCTCTGCTCATAAAAGCGGTGCATGGAGGTGGAGGTAAAGGAATACAGGTTGTCGAAGACGAAAGTGCATTTCACGAACTATTTCAACGCGTTTCGATGGAAGCGCGCGCCGCGTTCGGAAATGGGGATGTCTATCTCGAGAAATTCGTGACTTCGCTCCGTCATATCGAAGCTCAATTGTTACGCGATCGATACGGCAACGCGCGCGTGCTCGGTATACGTGATTGCAGCGTGCAACGTGACAAGCAGAAGGTTATTGAAGAATCCGGATCAACCGCCTTGCCCGAGGTGCTGTTTGAGTCGGTGATAAAACACACGGAAGCGATCGCGGCCGAAGTAGATTATGTGGGCGCGGGAACCGTCGAATTTATCTATGACCTTGATGCAGACGCAGTGTACTTCATGGAAATGAATACGCGTTTGCAGGTGGAACATCCTGTTACCGAGTGTGTCTCGGGGGTAGACATTGTCGCCGAACAATTTCGGATCGCGGGTGGACGCGATATTGCCAAACTCAAAGTTCGTCACAAGGGTTACGCCATTGAAGCGCGTGTGAATGCAGAAAGAATCACACGGCTTCAAGACGGGACACTTGCGTTCCGACCGAGTGCAGGGACCATTAACGTTTGCCGTATGCCGGAAGAGAAAGACATTGATGTAATTTCGACAGTGGGCGAAGGTAAATTCGTCTCCCCTTACTATGACAGTATGCTTGCGCAGATCATTGTGCATGCGAAGGATCGAGACGCGGCGGCAAGCAAACTTGAGGCGTACCTCGGCCGGGTCGAGGTTTCCGGGATATGCACCAACATTCCGCTGGTTCGAGCAGTCCTCAAGGATCCGCTGTTTCTTAAAGGCAAATACGACACAAATTATTTACCAGCCTTCCTTGAACGCGTCGATGCCGATGCTCTTATTGCCGAAATTGACGCTGCTTCGGGGGATACGACAACTGCTTTTGGGGTGGAATCGATTCGGATCGACGGTAGCGATGAATTGAAAGTGTTGTCGCCTACAACCGGCATCTTCTATTCGACGCCGACCCCGGCTGAACCAGAGTATGTAATGGAAGGTGATCGAATTGGTCTAACCGACACACTCTGCCAACTGGAAGCGTTTAAGATATTCACACCGATGTGCATCGCTGACTTCAACACCGGTGATGCCGATTTGTACGAAGCGGGTCGCGAGTATGAGGTCGTTCGTACCAACGTGGCCTCGGGTCAACAAGTGAATATTGGCGATTTGCTCTTTGTGATCCGTCCCGCTTAAGCACCTGATGGTTTATTGCTTGGGAGAAAGTGGTTACGCCCATAGTCCCCAAGCTCCTTTCAAGATTGCCAGGGTACCCAAGATGAGAATGATCCGGCCTGTAACGGTTCGAAAGGTGGTTTCGTTAACGCGGTTTAGGAAACGTGTTCCGATCCAGGTACCCACTATCGCGAGGGAAACCGAACCGAGGATGAATCCAGGCGTGAGCAATGGGTCGATAGGTTCGACTGCGATGATTGCGATGCTACTGTAGTAAAGAAGCTTGATGACGTGCCCCAGCGCTTGAGTGAATGCTTTGGTGGTGACTACTTGGTAACGGTTGAGCGAGCTCTTTAAGTAAAAGACGTCCAGTAGAGGGCCGGACGTGCCCGCTAGCAATTGTGCGGCAGTCACTGACATTCCACACGCGAAAGCATTGGATGGGCTCGTGATATCCAATCCCCTGAGGCGAGGCATTAACCGTGCGATCCACGGGAATGTCCCAACCAACAACAAGACCAACGAGGGATCTGGGACGATGGTCGTGAAAACAAATCCGACGACGACGATCGCGGTACCCAAGAGGTACGGGGGAATTACGAGCCAGACCATGTTCTTGCGCAAAAACCAAAATCGAGAACCGTTCGCGATGCTCTGGATTGTGCCGTGCAAAATCATCGCACTTGCGACCGGCAGGACCGTCACCAGAAACGCCATGAGAATCATGCCGCCGGCCATTCCGGCGACGCCCGACAGGGTGGAGGTCAACAATACGCAGAGCAAAACCAAAATCGCCACGGAATAACTCAAATAAGCGCGCCCGAGATGACTTTGATCCTTCACCCGGCCATGAGAAAAGCGAATAATTGGAATATAAGAAAGTAGTTTGGGGAATAAATGTCGTGATCGAAAACTTAGAGACGCTGGTTCAACTGTCAGTAACGGGAACCATGATGGAAACGGCGACTCGATTGAAGATATCGCAAAGTGCCGTGAGTAAGCGCATAGCCTCGCTAGAGGGCTATTACGACCGCAAACTCGTTGAACGGCACGGCCGTCGAGTTGCGTTGACGCACCATGGTCGTCAGTTGGTAGATAAGGTCGCCCCCTTGCTCCAAGAAGTTCGTGGTGTATTTCTGGAAGACAATGCGCTTCGTAAGGGTCGTATTATCGTTGGTGTCTCGGAAGCGATTTTATCGAGCTGGGGACCGCGCTTGTTTGCCGTCGTCCAGGCCGATTTACCCGAGGTCGAATTTGAGTTTCATGCCCAACGGTCGCCGGCGGTGTTGGATCGAATCCGAGCTGGAGAGTATATGGTCGGGGTATGTACCGGCATGGCTGATGCCGAGGCCGATTTACAATCCGAAGTTATTCATCTCGAACCGATGGTCGTCATTCCATCGGGCCTTGTGCGAACTGGATACAAAGTTTTTGATCCGCTGGACGTGATTACTATCGAATCACGGTCCGGTGCTTGGACATCTATCGAAGACGATATGCGACGGTTGAAACTTCGGAGGAGAACGTCGATGGAATCGTTCTTTGCGGCCGGGCAGATGGCGATCCAGGGATTTGGGAACGGGTTAGTTCCGCGGGGCGTCGCGGTCACGCTCGGCATAGCTAAGGAACTCTTAATTGACCTGGGGAAAAAGGGGATGAACCGACCGGTACGATTCGTGGCACGTAAGTCAATGTTTGCGCGACCTTTGATCCAGAATTTTCATAAAGCTCTCGTGACGCATGCTGCATCCATATAGGTCGTCACTACTATTGACCAATACGGGCGTTAGCAAGGAGTCCTTATCGCCGAGTGGACACTTCTTCAAATCTATCGACGGGGTCGGTCGCCCATCGCGATAAAACATGAATCCATTCCGGTGCGGCGTTGAGAGCTGGGATCAGCGTCAGATCTCTACCGCCTGCTTTACGGAAATTCACAGAAAGTTGATCGCCGATTTCTTCGAGTGTTTCCAGGTTATCCACTGCAAATGATGGGCAGACGACGGCCAGGTGCCGTACTCCTCGACGCGCCAACTCCATCGCGACTTGGGTCGACGACGGTTGAAGCCACTTGCCGGGACGGATCCGGGACTGGAAGCTTTGGCTGTGATCGATCCCTAGCAGCGTCCCGATGTCATGCGTGATCGAGAAACATTGATGTCGATAGCACGTGGCATGAGCTATTGAGTCTGCAACGCAACACGAATCGGTTTTTAGACAGTGACTGTTGGTTGGATCGGCGTTTGTTATGTGGCGTTCCGGAAGTCCGTGATAGCTGAACAAAAGATGTTCTGCAGTTTTGGGTAGATGGCTCGTCACATGCGAACCGAGCGCGTACAGGAAATCTGGGTCGTTATAGTAAGGTGGTAGTACCAATAAGCGTTTCTGACCAATCGCACTTGCCACTTTTTTGATCGTCGTTGTTCGGGTCGAATCGGCGTGTTGTGGATAGAGGGCCATCAGGACAACGTCATCGACGTCGCCAAGTGCATCGATCGCTGCTTCCACTTGCGGCTCCCCGTAGCGCATCGCCATGGCGACAGGGAGTCCACTTTCTATACGAATCGCGTCTGCGACCTCACCTGTCAAGGAAACAAGGGGGGATCCGGCTTCGTTCCAAATGCTTTGGTACGCCTTGGCGGTCCGTCGTGGTCTAGAAATGAGAATCGTGGATACGATTAGTCGACGCAGGATCCAAGGTACCGAGAGTACGTATGGGTCCATCAAAAACTCGTTGAGGTAGCGCCGAACGTCACGTGTACGCGGGGTGTCCGGTGATCCCAGATTGACGACGAGAATTCCTCTACGTCCTTGGTAGGTATTTCGGTATAAGTTAGTATCCGCGCTCTTTTCCACTGTCATATTGTTATGGCCGTTATCGTTGATTACGACGCGGGTAACTTGCGCAGCGTACAACGCGCCTGCGATGAAGTTGGCTTAACGGCAACCATTAGCGATGATCCCAAAGCTATTCGGCATGCCGACCGCATCATCTTTCCAGGTGTCGGCGCGGCGGGCAGTGCGATGCGGAGCATACGCAAATCTGGCGTTGACGTCGCGTTGCGCCAAGCATTTCAAGCCGACGTACCTATCCTCGGAATTTGTCTCGGACTGCAGATTTCGCTTGAATTTTCGGAAGAGGATAATCAGACGACGCTTGGTTTTTTACCCGGGAACGTTTGCCGATTTCAACTCAATCGTCCTGACCTGAAAATTCCCCACATGGGCTGGAATGAAGTCGAGGTACGGCGTCGACATCCGCTCTTGGAGGGCATTGAAGAAGGCGACGAGTTCTACTTTGTCCATTCGTTTTTCCCGAAGCCAAGAAATCCAGCTACTGTTTATGCCTTGACCCAATACGAACGCGAATTTTGCTGTGCTGCCGGATTGGACAACTTCTTTGGCACGCAATTTCACCCAGAAAAGAGCGGTCGTGTGGGACTAGGTCTTTTGGGTCGTTTCAGGTTTTGGGATGGCCGAATTGCTAAGTAAGCGGGTCATCGCTTGTCTCGATGTACGCAATGGCAAGTTGGCAAAGAGTGTTCAGTTCGTTAACACCAAGGATATTGGCGAACCCGTCGAAAAAGCGCGTGAATATTATTTGGATGGCTTGGACGAACTCGTGTTCTACGACATTACGGCGTCGAGCGAGGCGCGTAACATCATGTTGAACGTTGTTGAGTCGGTTGCGGAGCAAGTGTTTATTCCCTTGTCCGTCGGGGGCGGGATTCGATCCGTTCGAGATGCAACTGATTTGAGGATGGCAGGGGCGGAAAAGATTAACGTCAATTCTGCCGCCGTTCTCCGTCCCCAGCTAATCAGCGAGTGTGCCGCGGCGATTGGAAGTCAAAACGTGGTGTTATCAATGGACGTACGACGTGTAGACAACACCGCGGAGATGCCAAGCGGCTTCGAGATCGTCATAAACGGTGGGAGGCGGTCCATGGGCTTGGACGCTTTGGCTTGGGCGAAACAAGGAGAAGAGTTAGGGGCCGGTGAACTTGTGGTTAATTCCATCGACGCGGACGGAACGCGCGACGGGTATGACATAGCGCTAACGCGGTCCGTTGCTGAAACGGTCAAAATTCCGGTTATTGCGTCGGGTGGTGCAGGAACACCGAGTCATCTCCACGAGGTCTTGACCGCTGGTAAAGCTGACGCTGCGCTAATCGCTTCGATGGTGCATTACGGCGAATACAAAGTGAGTGAAGTGAAAACCGCGCTTCACGATTTGGGTGTAAAAGTTAGGATGTCGTGGTGATGAAAGCCGTACAAGTTGAAGGACAGGAATTACGTTGGGTTGATGCTACCGAACCAACGTTGGGCGTTGGCGAGGTACGTATTGCGAATAAAGCGACAGCCCTGAACCGGGCCGATCTTGCGCAGCGGGCGGGACACTATGCTCCTCCTCCAGGCGCGAGTTCTATTCTGGGACTCGAATGTGCGGGCGTCGTTGAGGAGGTGGGCGAGGGCGTCGGACGCGTTCGCGAGGGTGATCGTGTGTGCGCTTTACTCGCTGGGGGGGGCTATGCCGAAAAGGTGGTGGTCCCTGCCGGACAAGTACTTCCGATTCCGGAGGGACTTTCGTTCCATGAAGCGGCGGCGCTTCCAGAGGTTTTTGCAACCGCTTATTTGAATTTATTTATGGAGGCGAATCTCGAACCGGGCGAGTTCGTTCTCTTGCACGCGGGCGCCAGTGGGGTTGGTACTGCAGCGATTCAGCTCTGTGCCGCGTTTGACAACCCCTGTTTTGTCACAGTTGGAAGTGCTGAGAAGGTTAGCCGCTGTGTTGAATTAGGGGCCGCGGATGGCTGCGATCGCCATACAGCTCGTTTTGGTGAAGAAGTACCAGGTTGGACGGCACAGCACGGGATGGATGTCATCCTGGACCCGGTTGGTGGCGGTTATTTTGAATCGAACGTCGAGTCCCTGGCGGTTGACGGTCGGCTTGTTCTTATTGGGCTACTCGATGGGACAACATCGTCGATCGCGCTGGGGGCCATGATGTCGCGACGTCTTCGCGTCATCGGGTCGACGTTACGTGGTCGATCCATCGCAGCAAAATCAAGAGTCATGGATGATCTCGGCGAACGCGTCTGGCCGCTCATTGAGGCTGGGCAGATACAGCCGGTAGTCGACACAATCATCTCGGTAACTGAGGCAAAGGAAGCCCACCAACTGTTGTCGCAGGATGGAACGTTTGGAAAGGTGGTGCTCGATATACCTCAGTAGTCAGGTCGTCGTGGTGTCGCCAATAATTTTGTCTAAGGCAAACTGCTGTTGGCGTAATGTCTCTATTTGACTCGAAAGTTCATCGAGTCGAGCTTGTTCTCTAGCGACAACGTCAGCGGGCGCTTTCTCGATGAAATTCGGATTGCCCAGTTTTGAGCCAAGTTTATCGAGCGTCTTCTGTTTTTTATTGATTTCTGATGCAAGCCGCTGTTGTTCGGCCTTTGATTCATCTGGATCCGTAAAGGGAACGATCACCTTCAAGTGATGTACTAGTTGGACCGAGCTAGCAGGGACAGGGTCGTCCGGGTCTAGCCACACGATCTCGTCTCGCAATTTGGCCTGTCTTTGCAGCAACTTCGCCGTCGTTTTACTCAGTTGTTTGTCACGTGGTGTACCCCCCTGCAACATCAAAACGACTTCTTGGGAAGGTTTAACGCCGCGTTCGCCACGAATATTGCGTACCGCAGTGATTACGTCTTTAAGCCAGTTAATGGCGATGTCTGCTTCTTCGTCTAGACCGGCATCCTGCATTTGTGGGAACGGTTGCAACATAAGTGTTTTTGCGGTGATGCCGGCTAAAGGCGCGATTTCGCGCCACAAGGTGTCGGTGATATACGGCATAATCGGATGGGCGACTCGTAGCAACATTTCTAAAACGGTGATCAGGGTGCTGCTGGCCGCTTCAACCTCCCTGGATTCCGCGGTGGGATCAAAAAAGACCGATTTAGTCAATTCGACGTACCAGTCGCAGAACTCGTGCCAGATAAATTCGTAGACGACGTTTGCGTATAGGTCAAAGCGGTATGAACTAACTGCTTCGTGGGCGTCGATAATTAATTGCCGCATTCGGGAGACAATCCAACGATCCGCAAGGCTTTGGTTATCAACACGTAATTCGCCGATTGAATGCACGTTCATCAATACAAATCGCGAGGCATTCCAGAGCTTGTTGCAGAAATAGTGGTAGCCCTCGACCCGGCTTAAGTCAAAATTTATGTTGCGCCCGGGTGAGGCATAAGCACAGAAGGTAAAGCGAAGAGCATCGGATCCGTAATTCCGAATTCCGTTTGGGTACTCTTTTTGAGTTGCTTTAGTTATCGCCTCTGCCATTCGTGGCTGGGTAAGATTTTGCGTTCGTTTAGCGATCAAATCGTCTAGGGAAATGCCGTCGATGACGTCGAGAGGGTCTATGCCGTTACCTTTCGTTTTGGACATTTTTTCGCCCTTGGCGTCTCGAATAAGTCCGTGGACATAGACTTCCTTGAAGGGAACTTCGCCCCTGAAGTGGAGGGTCATCATGATCATGCGTGCGACCCAGAAAAAAATGATGTCGTGACCCGTGACGAGCACGCTCGTGGGGTGATACAGATTTAGTTCATGGGTTTCGTCGGGCCAACCAAGGGTGGCGAATGTCCACAGAGCGCTCGAAAACCAAGTTTCTAGCACGTCGGGATCTTGGGTAAGTCGAATGTCTGAGTCGAGATTAGCACCAGCGCGGGCTGCCTTTTCGTTCTCGCCAACGAAGACGTTGCCGTTTTCGTCGTACCAGGCCGGAATTTGATGTCCCCACCATTGTTGTCGGCTAATGCACCAGTCGCGTACATCACGCATCCAGGCGAAATAGAGGTTTTCGTACTGCTTTGGAACAAATGCGATGTCCCCGTTCTTGACCGCCTCGATCGCTGGTTGAGCTAAGGGTTCGATTTCGACAAACCACTGGTCAGTCAGCCGAGGTTCCACGATTTCGCCGGACCGCTCGCCGCGCGGAATCGTAATTGTGTGTTCTTCAACGGTTTCAAGTAAGCCAAGTTCCTTCAAATCCCTGACAACTTGCTCCCTTGCGTCGAAACGATCGAGATCTTGGTAAGGGGTAGGTGCGTTCGCATTGATTCTTGCGTCCTGGGACAGGATGTCGATTTCCTCGAGTCCGTGCCGATGTCCGATTTCGTTATCGTTGAAGTCGTGGGCGGGCGTGATTTTTACGCACCCGGTGCCGAATTCGGGGTCGACGTAAGGGTCGGCGATAATGGGTAACCGACGTCCTACCAAAGGCAATATCGCGTGTTGCCCAACCAGTGTGCGGTAGCGTTCGTCTTCAGGATGAACCGCTATCGCCGTGTCCCCCAACATTGTCTCTGGACGAGTGGTTGCGACGACGACGTAGGCGTCGCCGTTAGTAGTTGCGAGTCCTTCTTCCAGGGGGTAACGAAAATGCCACAAGCTGCCAGGTTCATCTTCGTTCGTGACTTCTAGGTCGGAAAGGGCGGTCCGGAGCGCTGGATCCCAATTGACTAATCGCTTGCCACGGTAGATTAGTCCTTGTTCATAAAGCTTAACGAAAACCGTCCTGACCGCGCGTGAGAATCCCTCGTCCATCGTGAACCGTTCGCGTGACCAGTCGACGGAAGATCCCATTCGTCGCATCTGCTCCGAAATCGTCCCGCCGGATTCATCTCGCCACTGCCAAACTCGTTCGATGAACGCTGGTCGCCCAAGATCGTCAAGTGAGAGTTCTTCCGCGGCCAACTGTTCGGTGACAACCATCTGGGTAGCAATCCCGGCATGGTCGGTGCCCGTTTGCCATAGCGTTTGTTTCCCCGACATCCGTTGAAAACGTATTAGCGCATCCATCAACGTATGTTGAAATGCGTGGCCGATATGCAGCGTCCCAGTGACGTTGGGTGGGGGTATGGCTATGGAATAGGGTTCTGTCGCTGGCGAAGGAGCAAAGTAGCCGCTTTTTTCCCATTCAGCGTACAACTCACGTTCGATCGCATCTGGATTGAAAGTGTCGGCCAGCTGGCTCAACTTTCGGACTCGCGAACTTGGGTGTTTCTTGTCGGCACGTCGATTCGTCCTTGGCCATTCATCGGGTAAGTCATTGCTCTTCCCAATTATCGAGGTCGTGATGGAAGAGAGGGTACCCTTTGTCGCGGTAGTTACGGTATCGATCCCGTCCTAATGAACGCTCGGGATTCAAGATGATTTCAGCGACCCGCTCGAACCGGCCAAAGAACGTCGGAATTTCACCAGTTAAGTTAATGAGTACATGATCTTCGGCGGGTTGCGGCTCTTCGTGATTAATCAGAACGGGCACGCCTGCCTGTTTCGCTCGTTCGGTACTGATCTCATGCGGAAGGAAATTGGAGGCGGGGTAGGACCACATTAGACCATCGAGCTCGCCTGACTCGGTGGGATCCGCAGTTTGAACGTTCACGCTTTTACCCGAGCACACCGCTCGATAGGCTAGCCGGCAGGCAAAACGCAGTTTGGCGGAATGCTCAACATCGGGCAGAAGATAGAAATCGATGCGTGTCATCAAAGTCGATCGATAAGGTATTGAAATAAGAGAGGCACGGGTCGCCCCGTGGACCCTTTATGAATTCCGCCACGGTACGCTGTGCCGGCGATGTCGAGGTGGGCCCATTTGACCGACCCGGCAAATCGGGACAAAAAGCACGCTGCTGTGATCGAGCCGGCTTCGCGCCCGCCGATGTTCGACATATCGGCAAACGGACTTGATAGCTGTTGTTGATATTCGTCCCACAATGGCATCGGCCAAACCCGATCCTGAATGTACTGACCAGCCTCTTCCAGCGAACGAGTCAATGCATCGTCGTTGGAATAAAGTGCAGACGCGTGGCTGCCTAATGCGACGACACAAGCTCCGGTTAGGGTGGCAACATCAACGATTACGCTGGGGTTTAGGGTTTTTGCGTACGAAATGGCGTCGCAAAGAACGAGTCGACCTTCAGCGTCGGTGTTAAGGATCTCTACGGTTTTACCCGAATGTGTGGTGACGATGTCGCCTGGTCGCGAGGCCTTTCCGGAAGGCATGTTTTCAGCAGCTGCGACGATGCAGAGAACGTTGAGCGGAAGTTGTCCGTCGATGGCGGCGCGTGTCGCTCCGAGGACCGATGCTGCGCCCGCCATATCGAATTTCATTTCATCCATCCCGGCGCCCGCCTTAAGACTGATGCCTCCGGAATCGAAGGTAATGCCTTTGCCGATGAGTGCGATGGGCGCATCGCCCTTGCGGCCACCGTTGTAACGTACAACGATCATTTTTCCCGGATTCTCGCTGCCGCGAGTCACGGACATAAAGGCACCCATCCCCATGGTCTGCATTTGTTTTTCGTCCAGGACGCGGACGCTAGTTTTAGGCAGCCGCCCAAGTTTGCGACTCTCTCGAGCAAGGTAACCTGGATTGCATATGTTGGGCGGCTGGTTACCCAGATTTTTCGCGAGTTCCAGCCCAGCGTCGAGCGCCTGCGCGTGTCGAATAGCGCGAAGGGTGTTAGTCCGTGTTCGACGGTCGGCGTGAATTGCCACGCGACGAGGACGAGAAACCTTTTCTCGACTCGATTTATGTTCGTCAAACCGATAAAGAGAGCTGGATAACGTCGAAAGCGCGTTTCGAGTTTTCCAATAGACATCGCGATTTGTGACATCAATATCGTTGAGATGCCATACGGCGTCCGTAACTGAAATCTGAGCAAGTGCTTTTGCTGCTGCGTCAACGTTCTTCCGAAAGTCGCTTTCAGATTGTCGTTTTTCGTCTGCGCCCACAACCAGTACGTTCTCGATCTTATCGGGTAGAGCGAGTACGACCGTTTTACCGTGTGCGTTGTCCGCAGTTAATCGTTCGACATAATCGCGATGCTTTGTTGTTCGAAAGATCGACCGCGCCCTCGCTGGGGTTAGAACGAGACAGCCTGTTTTGTATTCGCCCGCGTTCCCCACTTTCGTGGAATACTTCATAATCATCGCCCGCCCTAGAAACATAAAATTTTAGCGGATTGATTGGGTACCAGGGAACGTCAACGTAAGGATCGGTTGAATGAACGATGTTCCACGCAGACACAAGGTCGAGCTAAAGCTGCCCCCTTTGGCACGCGAAGGAACAATCTGACAATGGGTGTTCTCTCTCGGTACCTCAATCGAGAATTGGTCGCGGTTTTTCTTTTGGTGTTTATGTTACTTATTTGCGTCGGTCTCGGTGGCCGCTTCGTGGGTTTGTTGCAGGACGCTGCCGGCGGTCGATATTCAGCTGAAGCGGTCTGGTGGTTGATCGGCCTTAGAATTCCTACATTCATACAATTGATTGCACCGTTCAGTCTATTTCTCGCACTCGTCATCACGTTTGGCCGTCTGCATGCGGATCAAGAGTTCGTGACATTATTGGCGGGAGGCGTTGCGCCTAGACGCGTTTTGGGTTGGCTACTGTGGGTCCTCATTCCTCTAGCGCTAATGGTCGGGGGTTTCAGCACTCAAATAACCCCAGCGGCGCTCAAATTGCTTTCTGAGACTTCGTTGAATCACCGCGCGATCGCCGAGGTAGCCGCGATGATCCCCGGCACCGTTCGATCCTTCTCAAAGGACACACGTGTTTCATACGTCGATGAAGTTGACCGTGAAAATCAAGAATTTTCTGGCATTTTTATGAATGAAATAAGAGGGGAAAAAGTTGTCAGTGTCTGGGCTGATAAGGGTCGCTACTTTGTGGAACCAGAAACGGGAAGTCGATACTTAATGCTTGAGAACGGGGTTCGATACGAAGGTCACCCCGCAACCCACGAATACCGGGTAATCCGGTTCGAGAAACTCACCCAGCGTATTGAGCATGCAGACGACGAACTACCCGTCGGTGATCCATCGAGACTTCCGACGAGCGAATTGCAATTGACCTCAAATGATGAGGCGGCCGAGTGGCACTGGCGCGTCGCTTTGCCGATATTGACCCTTATCGGGGGATTGTGCGGCTTTGGAGTCGCTCGAGTCCCGCCACGTAGTGGACGTTTTGGTCGCGTCATGCCTGGACTCGGCCTATTTATTGGGTACTACGTTCTTCTTGTTTTCGGCAGGAGCTTGATCGCTGAGGCCGAGACGCTGCGAATGGTCGGGTTATGGCCGGTGCACGCTGCCATGGGTGCGGTGGCTTGGGTATTGATTCGCAAAAGCTATCGACCGATATGACCCCACGTCTGGCAGATCGTTATATTGCGACGAGAGTTTTTGTTGCGATTGCAGCCGTTCTCGTTTGCGCGCTATCGCTGACGTTTATCTTTGCGCTAATTGATGAGGCAGATGGTATTGACCACAACTACACGTTTGCTAACGCTACGCTCTACGTTCTGTACAACGTGCCGAGCCAATTCTGCGAATCGGTCCCCTTCGTCGTCTTCATTGGTTCCTTGATCGGTCTTGGAACCTTGTCCACGCATGCTGAATTGACCGTTATGCGTGCGGCAGGAATCTCTCTTGGTCGCATATTTATACCTGTGGCCGTGCCGTCGGCACTCATTTTCGGCTTGTCGCTTCTGATCGCGGAATACGTTGTGCCGTGGGGCGTGCAGACGTCTGCTGAAATGAAAATTCAACAACGCCAAATGTCAGAAGATACTCAGCTCGCGAACCGTTTTTGGCATCGGGAAGGAAACCGGTTCACCAGCATCGAGGGTGTGACGCGGAGTGGTGATTTGCTCGGCATTTCGCAGTGGGAAACTGGTGAGAACAACGACATGCGGGTGGCTCGCCGAGCGCGCAGAGCCAAGTACGATGAGGACTTGGGTTTATGGCGTATGAGAAATGTCGGTGAAACGCACTTTACCGGGGAGGAGACAAGAGTCGTCTCACATGACGAAGTCCAGTGGGTAACGGGATTGGATGCTCGGCGAGTTCGGAGCGGTTTGGCAGTTGAACCGAGCAAGCTAGGTTTTTCCGATCTTACTTTTCAAATCGATTACCGAGAACGCGAAGGACTTGACCCACGCCGTTATCAGCTCGCGTACTGGAGTAAATTAGTACAACCACTGGCAATTCTAGGTCTCGTCACCGTTGCTTTAGGATTTATCGTGGGCCCGTTACGCGAAGTTGGTATGGGTGTTCGGTTTTCGGTTGGCGTCGTGGTTGGTGTGGTACTGAAATATTTCCAAGACCTGTTGCCCCCATTGAGTATGGTGTTCGAGTTTTCGCCGGGGATTGCCGTGTTAATCCCTGTCGTTATGGTCTGGGGTGCAGGGATTTATCTGATCCGACGGGCAGCGTAAAAACGGGCCTAGGTACCCTTCATGGTATCCCGTTGGTATGGAAATGCGTTGTTACCCCAGGTATGTTGCCGGGTCCTTTGAGAATCGCAGTGGTTGGAACTGAGAGATGACAGATAGAGTAAACCGCAGCGGCTTGCTGGTAGCAAAAGTACTCGACTCGTTCATCAACGACGAAGCTCTGCCGGGCAGTGATATTGCCTCAGATGAATTTTGGTCGGGCGTGGCTTCCATCGTGAGCGATTTGACGCCAAGAAATCGGGCCCTTTTGGAGCGACGTGACGAATTGCAATCGCAGATTGATCGATGGCATCTCGATCGCAAGGGTCAATCTATCGATACAGATGAGTACAAAACTTTCTTGACGGAAATTGGGTACTTGGTGGACGAGGGTCCAGCGTTTGAGATTGAAACGACTGGTGTTGATCCGGAAATCGCAACCATTGCGGGACCTCAGCTGGTGGTCCCGGTACTTAACGCGAGGTTTGCGTTGAACGCCGCAAACGCACGTTGGGGAAGCCTTTATGACGCTTTCTACGGTACCGACATCATTCCAGAAGGAGAAGGCACCGAGAAGGGCACGACGTATAACCCTGAGCGAGGCGAACTGGTTGTTGCGAGGGTCGCGGAGGAACTAGATAAAATCGTACCGCTAGCCAGTGGCAGTCACGCGGATGCCGTCAGCTACTCCACCATACAAACGGGCAGCCGACACGAATTGGCGGTTCGGACGGATGCGGGCACGACGGGGCTACGTAATCCTGATCAGTTTGTGGGATTTCAGGGTAGTGGTGGTGAGGACCCCGACTGCGTTCTCCTTCGCCACAACGGCTTACACATCGAAATTCATATTGATCGCCAGCATGACGTCGGGGCGGTCCATGCCGCCGGCGTTAAAGACGTTGTCTTGGAATCGGCGATCACCACCATTCAGGACTGCGAAGATTCTGTGTCGGCCGTGGACGCTGACGACAAGACCGACGTTTACCGTAATTGGTTGGGGCTCATGAACGCGAGCCTTGAAGAGTCGTTCGAAAAGGGTGGTGAAGTAATTCGACGAGTTCTCGAGAGTGATCGTGCGTACACGAGCGCTGAGGGGGGCAGCCTCACGTTATCTGGTCGCAGCCTTATGTTGGTTCGCAATGTCGGCCACCTCATGACCACGGACGCCGTGTTACTTGAAAATGGCGATGAGATCTTTGAAGGTATTCTAGATGCCGTGGTGACTAGCCTCTGTGCCGTCCACGACACTCGCCGCGTTGAAGGTCAAATACGCAATTCAAGGCTCGGCAGCATCTACATCGTCAAGCCGAAGATGCATGGGCCGGAGGAAACCGCTTTTACGTGTGAGCTTTTTGATCGGGTAGAGGACGTCCTTGGGCTTGAGCGAAATACGGTGAAAGTGGGCGTGATGGACGAGGAGCGGCGGACGAGCCTGAATTTACGCGAGTGTGTGAGGGCGGCCCGTGAGCGGATCGTCTTCATTAATACCGGGTTTCTTGATCGCACGGGAGATGAGATTCACACCAGCATGCAGGCTGGCGTGATGGTGCGAAAGGAACCCATGAAACAAGAAACTTGGATTCTCGCGTACGAAGACGCCAACGTTGATGCGGGTCTCGCCACGGGTTTTCCAGGGCGGGCTCAGATAGGTAAAGGCATGTGGCCAAAGCCCGACGAAATGAAGGAGATGCTTGACGCAAAAATAGGACATCCGACTGCAGGTGCGAACTGCGCGTGGGTACCTTCGCCAACCGCAGCGACGTTACACGCACTGCATTACCACGAGACAAGCGTGGCGTCGCGTCAGGACGAGCTACAACATCGCGAGCGAGCGAGTATCGACGACATTCTGACGATCCCGTTGGGGGCGGGCGAGAATCTATCGGCGCACGAAGTCCAAGCTGAGCTCGATAACAACGCGCAAGGGATCTTGGGTTATGTCGTTCGTTGGGTCGATCAAGGCGTGGGCTGTTCGAAGGTTCCAGACATCAACAACGTAGGACTCATGGAAGATCGTGCGACTTGTCGTATATCGAGCCAACACATCACCAATTGGTTACACCATGGCATCGTGTCTAGAGATCAGGTAGTGGAGACCATGGAAAGAATGGCCTCGGTTGTGGACGGACAAAATGCGGACGACGAAGCGTATCGCGACATGGCACCCAACTTCGACGACAGCATTGCCTTCCAGGCCGCGTGCGATCTGGTGTTCCAAGGGTTGGTGCCTGTCTCTTATACACATCTCCGAGCCC
>CAXDSX010000015.1:0-20329 GCA_963992075.1 uncultured Pseudomonadales bacterium
GTATAAGAGACAGTGTTCCAGCAGCGCATAGACGTCGTCGGCCCAGATTTCCTGTTCAGATATCTTGCCTTCGATTAGGACGTCTGACGCGCCGCAATTCCGACGGTCGTGCAGGAGGATACGGTAGCCTTCTTTAGCCAGTCGGTTACCCAGATAACGGACGCCTTCGAGATCGCCGCGGCCGCCTGGCGTGAGAACGATCCAAGGACCTTCTTCTCCGACGACTTCGTAGTTTAGCGTGACGCCATTGATCGCTGCCTGTGGAATGTCAATTCTCCCCGAGTGAGTGTTTCCGCCGCGTGGTGTTGAACCACCGTGCCAGTTCGCATTATGCCAGTGGACCGAAAGGCGTTGGCCTCGCCTCCTGATTCCGTCGGCAGGGATGCATTGGTCAACAGAGAGTGGTTCGTTATCATCAGTGGTTCTGTACGACAACTTAAGTGAGAGAAGGGGAGCGGTATGGAGTTCGGAGTTCAAGTGAATGTCTATCGCACGAACTGGGATGCCGTTAAGGCTTCTGTGGAGGCGATGGAGGCAGGCGATTGGGACAGCGTCTGGTTTGCGGATCACTTCATTCCGCCGGGAGCCAACCACGATCAAGAAGCTCTCACGGCGTTCGAGGGATTATCGGCCATCGCATTTGCTGGCGGCTTGACCAAAAAACTTCGGTTAGGGAATCTCGTTCTAGGGAACACCTATAGGAATCCCGGTTTGACGGCCAAGATCGCGGGAACCATCGATACCATGAGCGAAGGACGGTTCACGCTCGCGATCGGAGCAGGTTGGTATAAGCGCGAACACGAAGCTTACGGCTGGACGTTTCCGTCGATGAAAGAGCGGCAGGATCGCTTTGAAGAGGCATGTGAAATCATTCGGCTGTTGGTTCACGCCCAGGATCCGGTCGATTTCAATGGCACTTATTACCAGATTGATAAGGCTCGACTGTCGCCGGGGTCATACGACAAACCCATTCCGATTATGGTCGGGGGAACCGGACCCAAACGCACGCTAAGAACATTGGCGAAATTTGGAGACGTCATGAATCTAGATGGATGGGCCGGTGGTGGTATGGCGCTTGAGTACTATCAACACAAAGCCCAGATACTCGAGCAACATTGTGAGGATGTTGGCAGAGACCCGGGCGAGATCCGCCGCACGTTGTTGATGCCATGTTATCTAACCGAAGATCAGGAAATGATTGATCGCGTGGTGAAAGGGTTAGGGCCCGGTACGGTCGCGGGCTCGCGCCAATACATCGTGGACCGGATTGGTGGATTCCAGGACGCGGGCATCGCCGAAATCATGTTTGGCGGTATTCCGTCAGGGGATGTCGAGATGCTCCAACGGCTCGAAACGGAAATTGTGTCGGCGTTTGGATAACGAGATCTGAGTCCAGCGAATTGTCAGGACGGAAAATGGGAGATAGGGCATGGGTACGAAGCCAGCTGTAGAAAAGGTCACGGGCACGCTTGGTGCCGAGATATTGAATATCGATATTGGGTCACCTCTCGGCGAATCCACTGTCGATTGGTTGGCACACGAATTTGTTGAAAACAAGGTGCTCTTCTTCCGCGACCAGCATATGACCAGCGAACAACACGTCGCCTTTTCCAGTTATTTTGGTGATGTATTGGACGTGCATCCGTGGTCCGCGGCCAAAGCCGACTTCGAGAACATCATGCTTATATACAACAGCGCGGCAGCCGGTTGGCATTCGGATGAGACCTGGCGTGAAGCGACGCCCTTGGGGTCGGTCTTATACGGTCGGTCCGTGCCTGACTATGGTGGTGACACGGTCTTTGCTGACATGGAGCGGGTGTACGAGGATTTGTCGGACGACGTGCAGCAAAAACTCGATGGACTCTATGCCGTGCATGATCACATCAGCCACCGCCGCCGTATGCGGGCGATCGGCAAGAGTGAAGAACAGATCGACGCGTGGCGTCGAGAGTACCCGGAGGTTCGACATCCGATTGTTCGTACCCATCCGGTTTCTGGGCGGAAATCGTTGTTCGTGAACGGCGGTTTTACCGACCGGATCGATGGGATGGATGCTGACGAGTCGAAAGAGCTCTTGTCGTCGCTCTATGCGTTAGTCGCAAAACCGCAATACCAATGCCGATTCCGCTGGCAAACTCGATCGGTCGCGTTTTGGGATAACCGCTCGGTTCAGCACTACGGCGTTCCAGACTTTGGTGACCAAGAGCGCTTGATGGAACGGGTGACCATTGCCGGCGACAGGCCCGCATAATCTTCGCGTTGTGGCTTGCAATACAGCCAAGGCCGGCCCGCGCCACTTCCGATAAGAGGCAAGCGGGCAAAGTTTTCGGTTAGCGCGTCACTACTACCTAGGTCCGACAGGCACCATGATGTGCTGGTAGGGCGAGCCTTTCCACATCACGTAGGGACCACCTTGTGATGGATCCGTTGGAATCCCTTCCAGAAGCGATGCATCAGGGACAACGATCATGAGATGCGGTCCCTCGTCGATCCACTCGTTGTCGTCGGTGGGGCCGGTCGCGTAAGGATCGACATTGCTCGCGCCTTCATCGCCGACGAGCATGTACGAAATTCCGAGACGTGTGATGTTGAGAGGCTTCTTGTTGCTCCAGGCGTCGGCCCACGTTTTCCATGGACCATCAAGGCACATGGGTTGAGTTCCGGCGACATTGGGGGGCGTCGGCATGCAGGTATAGTCACTCGTGCCTTGACGCAGGACGTTGCCGTCCCAATCAACAACCGATACCGAATCAACCAACGTCGGCGGTGCGGCTGAGAGCGCGTCTTTAATTAAGGCCTCGTGGTGCGCACCAAAGGACGCGTGTGCGTACGCAAGGGCTAGGAGAATCGATACGAAAGTTTTGTGTGCCATGACTGCTTCGTTCTAATGGGTTGGACGCTAGAGTATTCGTCCTCGAGTCGCGGTCGCAAGGGTTCAACGGATAGAGTCCGATAGGCCTTGTGATGGATAACCGTGTACATTTGATGCGTCAACGAGGGATGTATTAACACGTGGTCGCAATCTACAGAACGCCCGAAGAACGCTTTGCCTGCTGGGATCAATATCCATATGAACCGCAATACGTGAACTGGCAGGGGATTCGTATGCATTACGTCGATGAGGGTCCGGTCGATGGTCACGTGATGTTGTTGCTTCACGGCATGCCCACCTCCTCTTATCTTTATCGACGGATGATTCCAGATCTCGTGGATGCGGGTTATCGGTGCATCGCACCGGACCATGTCGGATTTGGTAAGAGCGATAAGGTGCTGGACGATGCTTGGTATTCGATTGAACGGCACAGCCAAGCGTTGAACCATCTCATTGAATCGTTGTCGTTGGAGAACATCACGCTTTTCTGCCAAGACTGGGGTGGACCAATAGGGTTACGGCAAGCCGTCGATATGCCGGATCGTTTCGAGCGTTTGACGATCATGAACACATGGTTGCATGGCCCGTGGCACGTTTATACGGACGCGTTGAAACGCTGGAACCGCTCTTGGCATCCGGGTGGCCCGATGGATGCCGTCCAAGGTTGTGGTTTCGTTTTACAGAACTTTCTCGGCAACTACCCGAACGGCTCGACACCAATAAGTCCCGAAGAAGCCTTTGATGCCTATGAAGCTCCGTTTCCAGATAAAGCCTCCAAAGCGGGACCTCGGCGTTTCCCGCTGTCGTTACCCTTCGACAATCCAGAAGGGGGGAATGCTGAGGTTCAGACAAGAAATTTTGAGGCACTGCGATCGTGGGAGCGTCCGATCCACTTCATTTGGGGCCTCCGCGACGAAGTGTTTAACGCAGATTGGGGTCGCAAGTGGGCGAGTCATTACCCTCAAGCAACCTTTGACGGGTTGGATGCTGGCCATTTTCTGCAGGAAACGCATGGACCCGAGATCGTTGGCCTTTTCCTAGGTCGGATACGGGAGGAATAAGAAACCGTTGCCGACCGCGGCGGTGGCTTCAGACAGAGACGCCCATCAGCGCTTCCATGTTGCCATGATAAAACGCGTTCATGGTGTCCTGATCGCAATCAAGCATGCTGGCTTCGAATTTTCCGATCGGGTCCGACGTGCCCTCCGGGTGGGTGTAATCGGACGCGAATACGAGCAGCTCGGGGCCGACGTTATCGATGATCCACCCGACCGGTTCGCCGGCAAACGGCGAAAATCGCAAGTGTTGCTTAACGGTCTCGGACGGCGATCGCGCGAACTTCCGCTGGTGCTTGTAGTTGGCAGCGGCAAAGTCGAGGGCATGCAGCCACGATGGTATCCAAAAAGCGGCATGTTCCATCGATATCCCCCGCAAGTCGGGGTGGCGTTCGAATACTTCGTCAAAGATCATGGCCGAGAGAAATATCTCCACGCTGTTTTTGATGGTAACCATCCCAATTTCACCAACGGGTGCGTCACCACCGAGCTCTAGCGTTCCGCGACCGTTACGGCGAAAACTACGCGGTATCCGATCGTAGTGACCGTTAACAGCGACGTGAGTTACGAAGGGGGCACGGTGGCTAGCAAATTTGGCCCAGACGGGATCAAAATCGACGTGCGTATAGGATCTTTTCTTGGGGTCTGGTTCGTTGGTATCGACCATGAAGGTGTAACAGCCGTCCTTAAATCCTTGGCGCATTAAGTCCAAGGCAATCTCGGGTCCGAGTGTCAGAGGGATGTAGCCGATCGCATGCAACCGATCGTCATGCATGCAAAATGTTCCCATCGCGCGATTTAGGGTTCGTGCGCCGGCTTCCAATTGATCAAGGTTGTCGACGTGGGCAATTTGATGAAACGAAAAGGTTGGTAACACCCATTGCAACTTAAACCCAAGAAGGTCGAGCGCGTGGGAGCGTTCGTGCGGGTCGAAGGCCCCAAGTCGGGTGAATCCACCTTTACGCGCGTCCGTTAGCGAGGCTTCGAACTTAGCCATGGTCTCGGGATGGTTCTGCCGTTTTTCGAGTAGCGAGCGACCGCGGTCGGCCCAAGCTTTCACGTAGGGAAGTTCGGTTTGCTCGGTGATGTCGGGGATGAGCGGCGCGTCGTTGGGGTGAGCCACGTTCGAGAGAAAATCGTCCAACTCAATGACGTGGCTGTCGACGTCGATAATGGTTCTATGTTCGGCATAACTCACGGTACGTTGGCTCCCGTCGCGTTCGTTGGCTGGTGCCGAACACTGTCCCAATCCGAAGCATGACAGTCAATGATCATTTTTGTGGTCCGGTTGCGTCCGGGTTACGTTCAGACTGGCAACGTATACCGGTTGTAATCGGGTAGCGAAGGTGATCGTATTCGGGCTAAAGGCCTGGTCGAAATGGACGGAGGTGATGAATGGGCATTCTTGTGGAGAAGTCGTTTTTCACCTCGAAAGACGACGTGCTGATCGACATTCGAAATAATGGGACGTGGCCGACCACGTTCGTTTCACCGACTTATCCCGGGGTTGAAGTCCATTGGCATAGCGAGGACGTTTGTGCGTATGTGATGGAAGGCGAAACGTCTTTCTTTGACGGTGAGTCAGGTGATACCAAGCAGGTGGGGCCTGGCGACAAAGTGACTATTCCGAAACGAACCTTGCATGCAGAAGGCGAGGTTAAGGATCGGGTGGTCTACATCATCGGTATGCCGGAACCGCTTTTGTCTCAAGATTTCCTGAAAATCCACCGGCCCGACGAACTCTAGGCAACCGTCATGTGACCTATGCGGTTTGTTGGGAGACGATTGCGATCACGCCTCGCCTCTGACACGACAACGAAATAAGCGATAGAGGATAAATTGACAATGAACGTTTTGAACACGGTTACGCCGACGCGAGAGCAACTGCAAAACTTACTTAGCAGCGATTTCGACGGCCCAGTATCCATGCTTAATTTGCTCAAGTTTAAGGAACATGCCGAGTATGCCGATGGTCGAACCTCGGAGTTGAGTGGGGCCGAAGCATACAGCTTGTATGGAGAGAAGATGGCCCCATTCGTTATCTCCAAAGGCGGTCGTTTGGTCTTTAGCGGTCGTGCCGAGCACCTCATGCTTGGCGAGGTCGATGAACTATGGGACATGGTTGCCATTATGGAATATCCCTCGAAGGAGGCATTCGTCGAAATTGTGACGGCGCCCGAGGTCGGTGAATTCAGCGTTCATCGAAGTGCGGGACTGGCTGGTCAGTTGTTGATCGCCGTTTCGGCGGGAAACCGCCTGTAACTGGAGTCTCGTCAATATTTCGAGACGACGATCCATGATCAATCGAACGCATGCCCTTCAGGCCAAGTGTCGCGAGCGCGATAGCCGACCACGCGAAGGGCGGGTTCGGGGTCGACGCGAACGTGGCGTAGCGGCTTACTGGTGGCAAACAGGATTTCGAAGCTGCTTTCTTGCATCGATGCGTCGACGCAAGCGCTAAAGAAGCGACCGGCATCGTCATGGCTCAGGTAGACGTCGGTCCCGATAGGACTTGCTTGAAGTTCTTTCGCATGGTCGGGGTCCCTCGGTAGCCAGCCAAGGCGTGCGGCGATGACCGACAAGCCATACACTCGCGCATACATTTCTCCGATCTGTTCGGCCCACAACTTGGTAAGCGCGTAGTGGTTAACGACTTTGGGTCCGTCTTCGATTCGCACCATGGAGTCCCAGCGTTGGCCTGAGACGACTTGCACGGAACTGGTCAGAACCAGCCGCGCTACTGCGTTTTCTTTAGCCGCATCGCAGACGTTGTAAAGTCCGCGCACGTTGGGCTCGATCAGCTCGTCGAGAAAATCCGCCTCATCCGGCGTCGCTGCTAGATGAATAATTGCGTCCATGCCACGGGTTGCTTCAAGCACTTGGTCGCGGTTCGTGATATCCCCTGCGATGGCGTTTTCGACGTTTGACCGAGCTAAGCGATCAAAGCGATGCACCGCATGGCCGTCGTCGTTCAGTTGTCGACAAACGGCTTTCCCAACACCGCCTTCCGAGCCTGTTACCAATACCTTTTGTTTCATTGTCGACTATGCCCTCTTTGGGTTCGTTGGAGAGTTGGGCGATGGATTTTGATTGCCACGAGTCGATTCGCCTGGACGATGCCGATATCAGCTCCAACGGATCTTGTAAGATATCGCGTGATCTAAGCACTGGATAGGTCGAGGATGCCGGTAATGGACGAATCCATGAGTCGCGAGGCGAATGACCGGGGCCCGTTACCTTGAGGCGGTTATCAGCCTGGCTTGGTGGAATGTTCGTATCGATAGTGCTGGCTTGGATCCTAACGCCGACTTCCTCGGACATCGTTAACGTCCGTCAGACCGATTATTTGGACATGCATGTTCATACCGCTGGGCTTGGTCTTCACGGTAGCGAAGCGTTCATCAACGAGGCCATGCGTTCGAGCTACAAATTCCCCGTGTATTTGTTCGCTTTGGGCGTTTCGATGGAGGAGATCGAGTCTCAGGGCGACGTTGTTGTTCTGCGCAACATTTCTCGACAGGTTAGTGAATCACGACGGGTCGCACGCGCAGTGGTGCTCGCCATGGATGGTGTCATCGATGGGCGTGGCGAATTGGACGTCGACCAGACCCAAATATATGTTCCCAACTCCTTTCTCATGCGCGAATTGCCGCAGTTCGGCAACCTAGCGTTCGGTGCAAGTGTTAACCCTTATCGGATTGATGCGTTGGAGAGATTGGACCAGGTGGCGGATGGTGGTGCGTTGTTGGTGAAGTGGATCCCCAACATCATGCTCATTGATCCGGCGGATACCTCGATCATCCCGTTTTACCGAAAGTTGGTTGAACTCGATCTGCCGCTGCTGACCCATACTGGTCAGGAGAGGTCCTTTGCGCACGCGAGGGACGAATTTGGTGATCCGGAACGGCTAGCCCTTCCACTTTCGTTAGGTGTACGCGTGATGGCCGCTCACATTGGCAGTACTGGTGCTAGCGAAGGGATATCGAATTTTGAGCGGCTGACCGCGATGATCGACAAGTTCCCCTCCCTGGCGGTTGGCATATCAAGTTTGACGCAAGTGAACCGGCGCAACACGTTGGTGGATGCGCTACAAAGACAACAACTGACGGATCGGATGCATTACGGAACTGACTGGCCGTTGCAGTTCTTCCCGCTAGTTTCGCCACTTTTCCATCTCAACCACATCAGTTGGCGTGAAGCCAGGTCCATTGTCGCGATTGACAACGCGTGGGATAGGGATGTGGCGTTGAAAGAGGCGCTCGGCGTGCCATCAGAAGTCTTCGAACGAACCAGTGCCTACTTTTCGAAACGGCCTGACCCGAAGCAGCAGTAGCGATCGAAGAGCTCGATGTGTTTTTCGTTGGGCGGCACTTATACGCTTAATAGCCAATCACTAAGCGCTTCACGAGCCTCGTCGTAAGACAATATTCCGTGGCGTGCGTTCGGTATGGTGATGAATTTCGAATTGTCGATTCCGGCCGCCAGTTGTTCGCCGTATTCGTAGGGTACGACATCGTCATCGTCGCCGTGGACGATCAGCGTAGGCACCGTGATGTTCGCTAATGTCGGCGCGAAATCGTGTCCAAGAAACGCGGAGGCATTACGAATCATACCGGCATGGTAACGGCAGAGATCTTCATCACTGGTTAGAGCAAGGGCCTTTGTGTACGCGTCACGCGCTGCTTGCAGTTGCTTTTGCGCGTGCGGTGACGTGCCATCTGGTATTGATGGTGGGGCAGGGTTTCGCAGGCGTTCACGGTATTCGGCAAAAACGCTTTCGTCCCCTTCTTCTTTGTGCCGGTCGACCTGGTGAGCGAGACGCTGCCCCCAGTTCGTGTGCGACATAAGGTCGGCTCCGGTATTCATCAACCCAAGCGCCGTTACCGAATGAGAGAATAGATGTACGTATTGGAGAGCCACCATGCCACCCATGCTAGAACCGATGACAATCGATTCGTTAAGGCCTAGGTGGTGCATCAATCCGTGCGCGTCCGACGCTATGTCGGCGAGGTCGAACCATTCCATCGTGTAATCGGATTCCCCAGCGCAACGTCGATCAAATGTGATGAGCTGAAATCCCTTCGGAATATCCTGAGTAATGGCGTTAGGAGTGGCGAGTAAGGAGCTGTTGGGTCCGCCAAATCCACCGTGGATGAAGAGAACGGGTCTCCCCTCACCGTAGATTCGGTACTCGATTTCGAGCCCACTGATGGTTGCCCTGGCCATAGCTCCGTCCACCCTGAATTCGACATTATGCCGACACCATTCGAGCGATTGATAGAACGAAGCCCAACGCCAGTGACACGTTTTTCCGTGCAAACGGTCACTCTCGTCGCATTTTGCTATTTTCGCGTTGAGGCAGCGCGCGGGAATCGACCACCTCGGTTGACTGTTTGGGCGATCGGGCTATGGTTGCGCGAAATGGCACACATTCGGTGGGTGCGGGGTAACAAAGCATGTTCGCTTTATCGAATATAGTCCGACTCGGTATTTGGTCGATTGTTACTCTGTATCTAGCCGCGTGCGGTGGGGGCGGTGGCGGTGGTGGAAGTTCGCCAGCCGTTGTCGATACCCCCCCTCAAACGAATATTACCGACGCGCCGACAACCCCCAATAACTCAAATGCGACGACTATCACTTTCAGCGCAAACCAGACCAACGCCACCTTCCAGTGCCGGTTAGATAGCGGCTCCATATACAGCTGTACGAGCCCAGAGGAACTTTCTGATTTGACCGACGGAGCGCATCGCTTTGAAGTGCGCGCTACCAACTCGAATGGCACGGTGGATCCCACCTGGGCCGTGCATGACTGGACCGTGGATACGAATCCCCCGACCGTTGTCGTAGCCTCCGGACCGCAGCGTTTGACGGTATCGAGTCAAGCGATGTTTTCGTTCAGTGCCGATGAGGCTGATGTGAGCTTTGAGTGCGCGTTGGATGGAGGGACTTTTACCGCATGTGAGTCTCCTGCAACTCGATCCGACTTGAGTGATGGGACCCATACCTACGAGGTGCGTGGCCAGGATTTAGCGGCGAACCAAAGCAACACCGCTGCGTACGAATGGACCATCGATGGGAACGCTGGGATTTCCAATACCACGATAACCGGCACGGTAACCACCACCGGTGGCGGTGAAGGCGGCGTGTGGGTGATCGCGGAAACCGAAGATTTGCCGACGCCATTTAGAAAAATCGTTGTCACCGATGACCACGGGTATTTTCTTATTCCCGATGTCCCCGATGTCTGGTTCGAGGTTTGGAGCCGAGGTTATGGGTTGCTGGATTCCGCCAAGACGTCGGTACGTCCCGGAAGCGAGGTCTTGATCCTCCCAGACATTGCCCCGACGGACGTCGATGCGGCGCAGATTTATCCCGCCAATTATTGGTACTCGCTTATGCAGGTTCCGGCAGCGGATCAGTTCCCAGGAACAGGGTCGAGCGGCAACGGAATCAACACCAATATGAAAAACCAAGCGCAATGGATCGACGGACTCAAAGATCGATGCCAGCTTTGTCACCAGATGGGCAATCTGGCAACCCGAGTTATCGCGGATTCCGATAGCTATGCCTCGGTTCGCGACGGTTGGGACCAGCGCGTCCAATCAAACGGACAAATGGATGATCAGATGAATAACCTCGGTCGCGACGCAGCGCTCGACACGTTCACGGACTGGACTGACCGCATTGTCGCTGGTGAAACGCCCGAAGCACCGCCGCGACCGGACGGCATTGAACAGAATATCGTCTTAACCCAGTGGAGTTGGGCAGGCGTGTACAACGGATTTGTTCACGACAACGTATCAACCGATAAACGCGATCCGAACCTTTATCCTGATGGATCGGTATATGCCGTGGGCGGTGGAGCGTTGGTGTTCACTGATCCGGCGACCAACGAATCAACAAGGCTTGATGTCCCGGTGCGGACGTCACCGACGGGTTCGGGAGCGAACGTCCATAACCCTATGTTCGACGATCAGAATCGTTTATGGATGACGTCGAGCATTCGTCCCAACGAGAATCCCGACTGGTGCATGAACTCGGACCATCCCTCGGTCGAGCGACTGCCAATTGAAGATAGCATCCGGCAACTATCGTACTACGACGTCGCCAGTGGCGAGTTCGTGTTGATCGATACTTGTTACGGCACGCATCACCTTCAATTTGCCGACGACGACAGCGGCGTGCTTTGGCTTTCAGGAGATTATCGTGCGGTGGGTTGGTTCGACACGAAGAAATTTGATCAGACGGGTGACGAACGGACCGCCCAGGGTTGGTGCCCGACGGTCCTTGATACCAACGGTAACGGACGATTGGATAGCGACTACGTCGAACCTTGGGATGCGTTTGATGAGTCTAAGGATAAACGGGTCCTCGGGTTTTCGTACGGCATCATTCAAAATCCTGCCGACGGATCCGTCTGGTTTACACGACCATACGTATGGAACGACAACCTGACCCCCGACAGGGTTCCGGGTCAAATTTTGCGTTTAGACCCAGAAACCTGTCTCACTGAGATGTACCAACCCCCATTCGATACGGATGCGGTACCTATATCGGGTTGGGGATTTAGTCCGCGTGGCCTTGATATCGATCGGAACGGCGTTATTTGGACGGCGCTTTCCGGTAGCGGTCACATCGCCAGCTTTGATCGCAGCAAGTGTGCGGTCCTCAACGGACCAACCGCAACGGGTCAGCACTGCCCCGAAGGGTGGACCTTACACCCGACCCCCGGTCCGCAGATGCAAGGTGTCACGACGCAGGGGAGTGCGGATTTTCACTATTACATTTGGGTCGACCAGTTCAACACCCTGGGTTTAGGTAAGAATGTTCCGATCGCGAATGGCACATCGTCCGACTCGTTGATCGCATGGGTTCCGGACCAGTTCGCTGAGGTGCAGCAGAATATATTCACACCGAGTTGTGCCGTGTCGGGCTGTCATACGGCGGCCAGCAGTATCGGCGGGCTTGATCTTTCGTCTGGATCTTCGTTGGCTAATCTCGTCGACGTCGCGAGTAGCGCAGACGGTTCAACTAAACGGGTCAAACCAGGCGATCCCGACAACAGTTACCTGATGCAGAAATTAGTGGGCAGAGCCGGTTCGGGACAGCCAATGCCTCCTGGGGGTCCCGCGCTAAGCGATTCCGACCTTGAGTTGGTCCGCTCATGGATCCGAGCGGGTGCCGCGTCGGAAGGGCGAATGGTCACAATGCGCGTACCGTACCCCTTGGGGTTTTATCAACGCGGTTTGGACGGGCGAATCGACGATCCGGATGCGGGCTGGAAAGGGCGAGGTCTGTGGGCCAGTAATAACACCAGCGTGCATCGACACATTGAAGGTGGTGTAGGTATGACAAGCGAAATTGTCCATTTTCAGCTTCGTCCCCACCCATTAGCCGACTAATTCGATCTCCAATCTCCTAAAGACCCTATAACGAATAAATCGCGCTTGGCTGTCTGCTGAATCAGTTCAACGCGCATCACCAAGTTTGTGCTAGCGATCGGGCGGCTGGTAAATCAGGAGTGACCGAGCAATGATGAGACATTCGTATGGCTCGCGGAGATCTGTCTTGAAAGTAAAAAACGTCCGTTACACGGCCGGGGGTGGCGCCGAGCTCGTCGACATCGAGATTGATGAACCGGGACCCGGGGAAGTTCAAGTCGAAGTTGCTGCATGTGGTATTTGCGCGTGGGATATACAAACCTTCCGAGCCGGTGGTGACTCGCTCTCGGCGGCTCCGCCAGGTCACGAAGGCGTTGGCTATGTTTCAAAGTTGGGTCCAGGTGTTGAGGGAGTTGAGATCGGCCAGCGAGTCGTTGGGGGCGGGTTTGCGCGGATACGTAACGCCCGAGCAGGAAGCCTTTATAGGATTCCTGACTCCGAGCTAGCGGACGAGCACTGGGTAGTGGAACCCGTTTCGTGCGTTGTGACGGGTATGGACGTTTGTCGACTGCGAGCCGGTGAAAGATTGGCGATGGTGGGTTGTGGATTCATGGGTCTGATGATGCTCCAGGGACTCGCCGGCGTGGGAGCGGATCAAATCATCGCTCTCGATATTGATGACGAACGATTACAGCTGGCGACGGAGATGGGCGCTGGGGAAGCCTATAACGTTACGGCGGATAACTTCGGCAGCGTTCGCAACGAGCTACGTAGTCGCGGCATTGACGTGGTGGTCGATACCAGTGGTTCACAGCAAGGGCTCGATCTGGCGGGTGACATTGTTAAACGGGCGGGGTTAATCAATTTATTCGGATGGATCAAAGGTGATTCTGCCGCATTCAACCCAAGTCTATGGCACGGTAAGGCGCTTACGATCGTCAATTCATCTCCCGCGGCGCAACTCCGAGATCCCTTTCCGCCTGCGATTCGCTTGTTGGAAAAAGGCACGATCGACTTAAGGCCACTAGTCACTCACGTGATCCCCATCGCTGATTATCCTGTGTTTATGGAAGGCGTAACGCGGGGCGAGGTGGAGGGTTACATTAAGGGCGTTGTTTCTCTGTAGAAGGGTCGTATCGACTCAGCCCTAGTCAATGTGCCGTTCACGGCATCTTCGCCGCGCCAACGAGCTGCGCAAGCGAATCGATCGCGTGGTGTTGGCAGTAACTTGCGAGTCCGTCTGCCATCTCGACGCTCGCCTGAGGATTGACAAAATTGACGGTTCCGGCTTGAACGGCGCTCGCACCAGCAAGCATGAATTCAACGACATCGTGCCACGTTGTAGCGCCTCCGGAGGCGATGACCGGAATATCGATTGCTTGCGCCGCATCGTAGACAAGACGCATCACGATGGGTCGAACGGCGGGTCCCGTCAATCCGCCTCGGCCGAATGATAGCCGCGGCTCGTGACTGTCGATATCAATTGCCATTGCAGGCACCGAGTTGGCGACGGTGATGGCGTCGGCTCCAGCATTGGCAACGGCAGATGCGATGTCACCAATATTGGAAACATCGGGCGATAATTTTACGATGAGTGGGCAATCCGTTGCCCCACGGGAAGCCCGCGTAACCTCTGCGGCTGCAACGGGGTCGACGCCGAATTCGCGCCCACCGGCTTTCACGTTAGGGCACGAAATGTTGGCTTCGAGCGCGTCGACGCCCATCATGGATCCCAAGGTGCCCGCCAGTCTCGCGTAGCCTTCGACGCTTTCCGCGAAAAAGTTCACAACTACCGCGCAATCGATTTCGCGTAAATAGTCCAGTTTAGAATGCTCAAAATCTTCGACGCCCACGTTATCGAGACCAATCGCGTTGATCAGTCCGGATTCGGTCTCCCAGATACGAGGTTGGGTGTTGCCAAGACGTGGCTCCGGCGAAATACCCTTGGTGATGATTCCGCCAATCTTTTTGAAATCCACCATGGTTTCGTATTCGGACGCGTAACCGAATGTACCGGAGGCCGTCAGAATTGGATTCCGAAGCGATAAGGTACCAATTTGTACAGATAGATCGGCCGTCATGGAGAAGGTTTTGCCGACCAAATTACACTGGCGTCGGTGACAGGCCCATCCGTGCAGACCGTGAAGTTCGTGTCCTCATGTGTTCGGATAACGCAGCCTCGGCACGTCCCCATACCGCAGCCCATCGGAGCCTCGAGAGATACACTGCATGGAATTCCTGCTCCGATGCAAACAGCGGCGGCAGCTTCCATCATCGCGTGAGGACCACATACATAAACTTGAGACGGTCGGAAGTTTGTCGCCTTATCCAGCTGCGATGCCAAGAGCTCGACCACCGTACCCGCGAAGCCGGCCGAACCGTCGTCGGTGGCGATTTCGACTCCGCCGTTAAGGTTCCCTTCAAAGTCCTCAAATCCAGGGACCTCGTCTTCTGTACGAGCGCCCACTAGAAGGCTCAATGATCTTTCAGGTGTCGCGATGGCATCAGTCAATGCAGGAAATGGCGCGATGCCAATACCGCCCGCGACCATCCATGCGGAGTCGCCAGGGGGATCGCCAAAACCGACTCCAAGGGGTCCGAGGACATCCAGTTCAATTCCGACGTGGGCGGTTCCAAGTAAGCGCGTGCCGCGTCCTATGACTCGAAGAAGAAATTCGAGCTGGACTTGCTGGCCCTTCACTGTGCGAAAACGTGCAATGGAGAAAGGACGAGGCAGCAGCGGATCGGCCTCCCATGGCCCACGCACCATATAGAACTGGCCGGGTACCGGAGCGACGATTGATGCCGGGGCACAGACGAGCCGAAGGCATCCGCCACCCGCCTCTTCGACCGCCTCGAGCCGAATTCGACTTAATGCGGGCATCGATGATCCGAAGACTCATAACACGCCCATGCTGTATGAGCGTTAGCGGGTAAAAACCATCGCGACGACATGCGAAGACAGCGATGGATTAGCTAACCTTCTCGGGTGTTGCTCGGGCGGCAGCGGCCTGCGCTATCCGCTTTTTCATTTCCGGACTGGGGTATCTCAACATTCGAGAGAAATCCGGTCCTTTTTCATCCCAACCCATGTGATCGTCGGCGCCGACGAGTCGAGCGAATTCTGGGGGGTTACGGTCCAGCATCTCTTGCGTTACGCGCCATTGATAGGCTTCTTGGGTCTTTAGTCGCTTATGGCACATATAACTTGTCACGTTCATCCGCAAACCGTCGGTTTGTTTGGGGTAGGCCCCATGCCACATGTTTCCATGCCAAGCGATCAACGAGCCCGCCTTGGCTTCGACTGGCACGGCATTTTTTACCCCTTCTCCTGGGTTCGGTATACGGCAGTAACGGTGGCTTCCGGGCACCATGGCGATGGCACCGTTTTCTTCGGTGTAGTCGGTGAGGCAATAGGCGGCATTAGCGACATCGGAGCACGGCGGTAACCGACCGTCGCGATCGGGTGGCGAATCGCTGTGAAGTCCTAGTGTTTCGCCATAGGTTCCGCCCTTCCACTTAATGAACGAGGTCAAGCTTGATAGTTGTTGTTGGCCGTGCATCAGATAAGTAGCGATGGTCGCCAACGTCGGGTTCGTCACCCATTCTTCGAAAATGGGATCCGCCATCAGAAGGTAGTAAAGCAGAAACTGTCCGTCGGTCTGAGGTTGCCCTTGGTAATCTCCGGGACTGCCGTTCTCGTCGATGGCAAGTTCAATACCGGTTCTCTCCGCTGCGATTCGTAGAACGGTTTCGCGGATTCGTTCGAGAAAATCTTGTGGTGCTACTTTTTCAGGAGGAATGACCGTAAAACCGTATGAATCGAGATCGACGATATGGGGTTCGAGGGCAAGTTCCTTGATTCGTCGGTAGGTCGGATTGAAGGCTTCGGTAGCTTTAAAGTCGCCGAATTCCATGGTTGTTACCGCCGTAATGTTCAAGCCCGAGTTACATTACTAAAAGTTGCGGCGGCTGTCCCGCAATCTCACCAAGTGACACCGCCAAGTAACTGCGTTCGAGCGCCGACGCTGATCCGACGCGCCAAGTGCTAGAAAAGCTGTCTCCTCATGGTTTATCGCGAATGAACCCTTCAGCTGGCCATTCGGGTGCTACGTAAGCATGAGGTAGTGTGTCGGGGATTACGCGGACGGCCGTTGTTAGCTTCATCGGGATGCCGAGCGAAGTTGAATAAGTCATTTCGACTAAGAAAGCCTTCCAACCGCGTTTCGGGGTTGTGGGGCGGGCTTGGTAGACACCTTGCTCGATAGGAATAAGCTGTTCGGAGATCCACGACCTACCGATAGTGTCGACACGAAAATCCCGGTTTGTCGTATTGATCGCGGACCAGAGGGTGGCGGCAACTGGAGGTTCGTCACTCTTGACCAGAATTGAACCATCGTCTTCGAACGACCACACGAATTGTGGTCTTGGCGTGTCGGTGAGAATGGTGTGGTAATAGGCGAGCAGGGTTTGCATCGCATCGGTGCCGCTCAGGTTGTGCCGCGCGTTAGGCACGTAACGAAGATGCTTCTCACCTAATAGGTCGCTGAAATAAAATTGCGACGAGGTCGGTAAAAAGAATTCGTCGCCGGTTGCGTTGATGATGAGCTTGGGTAGGGTGAGTTGGTGTCGGTAGGCGTATGGCTCGACGATCTTATGCAAGGCCGATTCTTCGGGCGATCCCATCCAAGCCATGATGTTTTGATCGACATAATCGTCAATGGCGGGCGCCCAAAATCCGTACGCCTGCCAGTGGTGTTGGAAGGACGGGACGAGATTCAGCATATCGATCACGATTGGAACGATCGCGCGGACGCGTTGATCGACGGCCGCAATGGTCCACGTCGTCCACCCTCGTTTCGATGCTCCCGTTACCACGAAATCTGAAAGGGCGTGGGTGTTCGACACGCCGGGGACAAATTCCTGTAAAGCATCCATAGCGGCTTTCACGCTCTTGGTCATCGCCATGCGAGCAGGCCAGCGAACATCGCCAGTCCTGTAGAACTTGTCCCACGTATAGGCGATTAGACTATCTTCAGATCGGCGTTTTTGCTCTCCTGTGAAACGAAGTGGTTGGTTTGGAACCATGCTCAATTCGGCGACGATGGAATTTGTCGCGAGAGCGATCGAGACGAACTCTTTTCTCGCGGCTCGGGGTTGGCCGTCGCGATTGCTGCCACCACCGACGTAGAGCAAAGCCGTTTTGTGTCGGATAACGTCCGGTTTTACAACAACGAGCCAGTGTCGCCACTCGGTTCGATCGACATCTTGGAGCGTAAGGAAACGTTGGGAAATAAGCTCAAGAACGTACGCAGTGAACCCTTCGCCGGCAATGGTGTCGCGGAGGTTATAGCGGTAGGCGGGGTCTTTTCTGTGCACGTATTCAGCAAGAGCAGTTTCGAATGAGGGTAACGATGGATCTGCAACTTCAAAGGTTTCGCTGCTGGACGCGAAAGGCGCACAAAGGATGGCGAAGAGGAGCATGCCCTTACGTGTGTGTTGGGTGTCTTGTCGCATGTTCCGTACTGCCCCCTTCAGTTCGATCTAAAGAGCGATTTCGATTTCTTTCACCATACCGATTCGAGTGTGCTCTAGATCGATAATCGTACGTTCTAAGTCTCTGACCGCCTCCATTTCTCGCGATGAGACAAGCGCGTCAACTTCCGAGAACCAAACCGATGCGACCGCGTCGTAAGCGGGGGTGCGGCCGGTTCGATAAATGCCCGGTCGGGTGTGTGCCTGGACGTAACGATCGATCCCAGGAACCGCGGCTACTAAGGGACCTAATTGATCTCGATATTCCGATTGAAACGTATCTGGGTCGTCGACAATGAGTCCTTTGACCAACGCCATCATTTTTTGATCTGCACTTGGAGGTTCTGGATCCTTGATCAGGTATTCGGTGGTGAGAACCGTCCCCATCGTGTTCAAGTCAATGAAGTTTTCTTCATCGGAGCGGATGGCCGCCAGTTCTGGAGTGTCAACAACGTTGCGCATCGATTCGATATCTTCAAACCAAACTTCTGCGATACCGTCGAACCCAGATCTGGGCTCAAGTGCATGATTTTGAACGTACCGAACGATTCCATTTAATCGGCGCACGACGTCAGCGTGCGCGTTAAGCCAATAGTCACGAAATTCTTCCGGACTACGATCTTCGCGGCGTTTGAAGAAACTTACCTGTTTGATCATTGCGTTCTCAGCAAACTTTTGTTGAGCATAAGCGATATTGCTTTCGGGCTTAACTTGTCGAGGTCGGCGGTTATTACGAACTTTCGCGACACATTAACCAGGACTTACTTTTCCCCGATAATGTGACGCAACTCCTCGATGAGCGAAGTGTCATGAACGCGCGATTTTTTGTCGGCCAAATCGTTGAACACAACAAAGCCGGGTATCGCGGCGTGATCTTCGGGGTGGATCAGGTTTTCAGTCTTTCCGAAGAATGGTACGAACAAGTTGCGCGTAGCCGTCCGCCAAAGGATCGTCCCTGGTATCACGTGTTAGTTGATGGGGCGGACCACTCCACGTACGTTGCCGAAAGACACTTAGTTGTTAGCGAATTATTGACCCAGGTTAGTCATCCCGCGTTGGGTACATACTTTGTTCGGTTCGACGGCACGCGATATTACGGGAATGAGACGGTTCACTGAGGCCGGTAAGTTAGTCGAAGGGTAGAGGCGAAAGACCATGAAATTGGGGATAACTAGCTCAGACGAAGGTTAGTTCGTTTGTTTGAGGTCGGTTAGGATGGGCACGTAATCGGAGGGATCTTATGATTGTACGGCTTGACCATATTGGCATCGTTGCCCCGAACATCGAACAAGCGCTCGGTATACTTGATGCGAAACTCGGTTTTCCGCTCGCGTCCACCACACCGCTTCCGGACGGAGCTTATTTTGCCCCGGAGGGAACGCACAATTACATGTTCCAAGTAGGCACGGGAGAAACCATGATTGAAGTACTTGTTCCCGTCGTCCCTGAGGCTGGAACATATAAGTTCCTTCAACGGTTTGGAGCCGGATTGCACCACTGGGGATACGCCTGCGACGACGTCGAAGAAGAGGCCGCACGGTTACGCGAACAAGGACTGCAACAGATTGAGCTTGGAGGTCCGGATCCGGGATCCGTTACCGCCGCTTTTTTTCATCCGAAAACGGCGGGCGGCATTCTTACCGAGCTCGTTCCTTTGCGATCGTCGTAGGGGTACGAGCAAACGAAGAGAGTCCTCGTGGTTCGGCGAGACGACAAACACAAACCCCTTCGCGGACAGTGCGTACCGCGAGGCGGGGAGTGGTAGTTTCCTGGAGGTCTAGCGACTGCCGCTTGAACGAGCTGCTGCGGCTTTCGCTTCCCTCGCTATCTTCTCCCACTGCTTTCGCTTTTTGCAGATACGACGAGGCGCATGGCTACCGGTATCTTTTACTTTGTAGCAGATCCTTTCGTTAGGATCCTTGGCGCCGTCAGCCGCGTAGGCTCCGGGTCCCGCTGTAACAGCAAACGCGAGTAATCCAGAAACCAGTACTGATAATAAACGCTTGTTCATAACAGTTCTCAATCCCTATATGGATTTGTGGATCGCCTCCAGCATAACGGATTCTCGGACCCACGTTTAGTGTTCGTCGATGGGTTTCAATGGCCGGATTACCGTCTGTCGTTAACGATTTAAAAAAAGCGAAGGTGTATAAGCACGTTTGGCATTCTGTGTGTCACGTAGAACAAACTTCAACCGGCACGTTTGCCGAGCTGACTCAAACGGTGAGATTCGGGCAATTTGGTTGGCTATTAGCGCCGAAGATCAACTGCGATAAGGAGAAATAAGGGACATGAAGAACGTCATATTGATCATGACCGATGATCAAGGGTACGGCGACTTAAGTTGCATGGGTGCGACCGATTTCAGAACCCCACACCTCGATCGGTTGGCAAACGATGGCGCTCGTTTTTCGTGTTGGTATTCAAACCTGTCTCTTATACACATCTGACGCTGCCGACGAATAGAGAGGTGTAGATCTCGGTGG
>CAXDSX010000016.1:0-19623 GCA_963992075.1 uncultured Pseudomonadales bacterium
GCAGAAGACGGCATACGAGATCAGCCTCGGTCTCGTGGGCTCGGAGATGTGTATAAGAGACAGATCGCTGGCCCACCCTTTCTCGGTACCTTTTCGCCCGCCGCCACGTCAATGACATAAATCGTCATGTCAACAAGCTCGGGGCTGAATGTCGCACTTAGGTTGTCCCCACCACTTTCCAGAATCACAACGTCGAGCTCGGGAAACTGTGTCGTAAGATTTTCGATAGCGACCATGTTCATCGACGCATCTTCACGAATGGCGGTGTGTGGACAGCCACCCGTTTCGACCCCAACGATCCGGTCTTCTGAAAGCGCTTGAGACCGGACTAATATCTGAGCATCTTCCTGAGTGTAGATGTCGTTGGTGACGACGGCTATTTCATAGTCTCCACGCATCCGTTTACACAACGCTTCCACTAGCGTGGTTTTCCCCGCACCCACGGGGCCACCAATCCCAACTCTCAACGCCGGTTTCATGGCCATTTCTTCACGATCGAAACACCCGCGAATACTGTGTTTCATGCCGCATGCTGGCAAGCGTTAAACCCGGTGCGCTGTTGCCAATGTCGTCGTCTGAGCACGCAAGAGCGCGCTCCACAGCGATTGGGATCTGCTCAATAAGATCATGCAGTACACGCTGACCCTCCGTGTGTCCAAGAGGAATCAATTTTGTGGCACTTAGCACCTGATTCTCACACCATGCCCATGCGTATCCACTCAATGCGTCCATTCCAGAAACGCCGGCATTGGCAGCGAATATCGAGAACGCGACCACGTACCCAGGCCGCCAATTGGGAATTGGTTGATCCAACTCTTTAGCCAATCGCATCAATGCCCGCCCCATGGCTTCTTCTTCGTCCCGCATCTCGCTCGTCTCTCGGTAGGACCGACAAACATCATCCCATGATCGAAGGCCGACCAGATCCTTGGAATGCCAACAGCGATGCGCTCGACAAATGATCGGCAAATCGATGTAAGCGATGGAGTGGTGAAGCAGCTCCGATATCCATTTCGCTGCGTCAGTCCGATCACGAATCCACTCGCGTCGAACCGCCTGCTCAAGACCCTGGGAATAGTGGTAGGCCCCAATTGGGAGCATCGGGCTAATCAGCTGCCAGAGCCTGGCCTGGTTATGCGGAGGCATGAGAGTGTGAGTGAGAATTGTACGCGCCCGTTTCTGGCTCGAAGGGTGCCCGCTCCTCTTTCGGCTCTAATCCGAGTTCTCGCAACATGATGTCCAACACATGATCTTGCAGATAGCGGACCCATCCCAAACCTATCTGTACCGAAACGTGTCGATTGCCCAGGTGATAGGCGGCTCTCGCCAAGGCTTGAGCGTCGCGACTCGCGACCGTCGACACTCTCTCACACGCGGCGACAACGTGAACAATACTTCCCGCTTCAGAAACTAAACTGTCACCTCCACGCATCACCGTTCCTCTAGGCAAGTTGATCGTTATCTCGCGGCCCGACTGAGTGTCCACCCGCTGGCGCGTCTTCTGTCGGCGTTGAAATGAGAGCACGATCCTTCCAAAGGAACTCGAATCCGCGGTTTGATCTGTTCGGACACAACTCGTGTATATCTCCAAGGTCTCCACGACTCCCTTTAAAAGAGAAAGAATCTTTGCGCCAACGGTAGTTCGGTTGCCGGTTCACATGTCAGTCGTTCGCCATCGGCTCGGACCTCGTACGTCTCGGGGTCGACTTCGATTTCTGGAGTCCGGTCGGTTAACACCATGTCGGCCTTGCCGATGTCGCGAGTTCCTTTAACCGGCACAACTTCCTTCGCTAGCCCAAGACGCTCCGCTACCCCAGCTTCGCTTCCTGCACGCGAGACAAAAGAGACCGACGTCGCCGCTAGTGCACCGCCAAAGGCTCCAAACATGGGTCGATAGTGGACGGGTTGTGGGGTTGGAATCGACGCGTTTGGATCACCCATAGGAGCTGCGACGATCATGCCGCCTTTTATGATCAAAGCCGGTTTGGCACCAAAAAAACGAGGTTCCCATAACACCAGGTCGGCAAATTTTCCTGCCTCAACGGAACCGATGTGTTCAGCAAGCCCGTGAGCAATGGCGGGATTGATGGTGTATTTCGCGATGTACCGCTTAACCCGAAAGTTGTCATGCCGGGCATTGTCCTCAGCAAGGCAACCCCTTTGAACTTTCATTTTGTGGGCCGTCTGCCAGGTTCGACAGATCACTTCTCCGACTCTGCCCATCGCCTGCGAATCAGACGCGATCATCGAGAACGCGCCCAGATCGTGCAGAATGTCTTCAGCCGCAATCGTCTCGCGTCGAATGCGCGATTCGGCAAATGCAACGTCTTCGGGAATGCTCGGATCAAGATGGTGGCAGACCATGAGCATATCGAGGTGTTCATCCACCGTATTGGCCGTATACGGACGGGTCGGATTCGTTGAGGACGGCAGCACGTTGGGTAGACCGCATGCCTTAATAATGTCCGGGGCATGTCCGCCCCCGGCGCCTTCCGTATGAAACGTATGGATCGATCTTCCACGGAAAGCTGCGAGAGTATCTTCCACAAATCCTGATTCGTTGAGCGTGTCGGTGTGGATGGCAACTTGCACGTCGGCCGCTTCGGCAACGTTGAGGCAATTGTCGATAGCGGCCGGCGTCGTGCCCCAATCCTCGTGAAGCTTCAGACCCATGGCACCTGCCCCAACCTGCTCCTCCAATGCAGCTGGAAGGCTCGCGTTCCCCTTGCCCATGTACCCGATATTCATCGGCAAGCCATCAGCGGCTTGAAGCATTTTCCCAATGTGCCATGGACCCGGCGTGCAGGTGGTGGCATTGGTACCAGTCGCTGGACCTGTCCCACCTCCAAGCATTGTTGTAATGCCTGACATCAGCGCTTCTTCGATCTGTTGAGGACAGATGAAGTGGATGTGTGCGTCGATACCCCCTGCGGTAAGAATCTTACCTTCTCCCGCAATCGCTTCCGTGCCGGGGCCGATGACGACGTCCACGTCCGGTTGAGTGTCGGGATTTCCCGCTTTACCAATGGCAGCAATCCGCCCGTTTTTGATCCCTACATCGGCTTTAACGATCCCCCAATAATCCACAATGAGCGCATTCGTTATTACCGTATCGACCGTCTCATCCGAGGGTCTCTGGCTTTGACCCATGCCGTCACGAATCACCTTACCACCGCCAAATTTCACCTCGTCGCCATAGACCGCAAAGTCTTTCTCAACCTCGATCATTAGATCGGTGTCGGCTAGGCGCACCCGATCGCCCGTGGTTGGTCCATACATCTCCGCGTATGCCCGCCGATTGAGCGTGCTCATTCTGTATCCTCCAGCTGACCCATCACTTTGGCATTGAAGCCAAATATCTGGCGTGTTCCTGCATATTCAACTAGCTGAATCTCGCGCTCCTGACCGGGTTCGAAACGTACAGCGGTCCCAGCAGGGATATCCAGGCGAAAACCTCGTGTGGCTTCTCTATCAAACGTCAACGCACGGTTCGTTTCATAAAAATGAAAGTGGGAACCAACTTGAATGGGTCGATCGCCGGTATTTGAAACCATCATCCCAAACGAACGTCTGCCCTCGTTAAGGGTCAGATCGTCGTCATCGATCAAGTACTCTCCTGGGTTCATCGTTTTTCCTATTGAATTGGATTGTGGACAGTGACGAGTTTTGTGCCGTCGGGGAACGTCGCTTCGACTTGTACATCGGACAGCATTTCCGCCACCCCATCCATGACCTCGTCTACCGCGATAATCTGAGCTCCCGAAGTCATGAGCTCCGCTACCGTTCTCCCGTCCCGAGCGCCCTCCATAATCGCGGACGAAATTAATGCTACACATTCCGGGTAGTTCAGCTTCACGCCCCGCGCCCGGCGCTGTGCCGCTAATTGTGCTGCGACGAAGATTAGTAGTTTGTCCTTCTCGCGTGGACTCAAATCCATCGGCTTTCCCCTTGTCGCGGTATTTGAAACATCATCTCAGGTTGACCAGATACGAGGGCGACTAGGCGCTCGACCCATCTGAAGTGGGCGTACAGTGGTCCACAATCTCTCCGCCAGCGCACGTATCTTTTGTGGGGCCGTTCCAAGAACCCGAACGACCAGAAGCTCCGCCAGAAGGGTTGCCCCTGCGTCGAGCGGGCCAGGAGCAACGAGTCTCTGTACCCGTTTGAGCAAGTCGGCGTCCGCCGGATACACATAGATCGAAGCGAGAGCACGGTTCCCCCGAACGCCCCACGCGGCCCCCAACATCGGTTCTTCGTCCCGCCACCGGTGCCGTTCGTTCAATACAGGGGTATCAGCGACAGCGATCGTCATCTTCTGATCAAACGCGCCGCGATCGTAGTTATCACCGCTGAACGGGCGGCCCAACACGGTCAGATCCCACCCACTAAAGCGTGCAGACGGGTCAAGATTGACCGTGGTATGCGTCAGAAGTGAACTCCCGCCGAATAGAATCGTCTCCTGCGGGAGCCACTCTAACGTTCCCCCACGTTCAACAGAGACTTGTTGTTTGATACGACTTTCGGGACCGTTGCTCCGATAAATCTTATTCGCGGCCGGCGTCGTGATTAGTGCAGAACTTTGTTCCCCAACCTGAACATTCAGTTCAAGTTGATCTCCTCCGACCACACCGCCTGGCGGATGAAGTATGTACGCGTGGCAGACGTCTTCTTCAGGATAAAAAGGTCGTTGGACAGACAGCGGGCCAACCCGTTCGCTCACCCGCACGCAGGTTTTCGCCCATTGACGTTCAAACCTAAGGGACAACTTTGCCGACCAGTGTTCTGCCTGGATTTCAGCCATGCTAGCCTCAGATCTCATACCGACAGGTGCTCTTGGACAAGCTCATCCGTGAGTGCGTCCATGTGTCCCGACGCAACAACCGCCCCCTTCGTCATAATAAAGAATTGCCCGCACACACGGCGAACAAAGGGAAGCTTCTGTTCAACGACCAACACCGTCATCGCAAGCTCGCGATTCAGTTGCATAATGACATCGCCAATTTCCTGCACGATATTCGGTTGGATGCCCTCAGTGGGTTCGTCGAGAATGAGAAAGTCAGGATTGATGACGAGAGCACGTGCAATAGCTAGCTGTTGCTGTTGTCCGCCTGAAAGATCCCCACCCCGACGCCGCAACATCGATTTTAGGACCGGGAAAAGGTCAAACACGTGGTCCGGAATGGTCCGATTCGAGCGAGGTTGGTTACCAAGACCAATCTCCAGGTTTTCGGCAACCGTGAGTAGCGGGAAAATCATGCGTCCTTGAGGAACATATCCTATGTGAAGGGCGGCGCGACGTTCGGCGGCCTCAGACAGTAGGTTGGCGCCGTTGAAAACGATAGATCCAGAGTCCGTTTTTAGTAATCCCATGATGCACTCAAGCAACGTGGTTTTACCGACACCGTTCCGCCCGATTAGACTCACGCAAGCTCCATCATCCACCTCCAGATTGACGTCCCAAAGCGTGTGACTTTGACCATAGGACTGATTGAGCTCTTCGATCTTAAGCATCACTCACCCAGGTACACCTCGATCACCTTTGCGTCATGCTGCACTTCATCAAAGGGACCTTCAGCCAATACCCGACCCTCATGTAGGACGGTAACCCTCCGTGCAATAGAACGCACAAACTCCATGTCGTGTTCGACCACGACGACCGAATGATCGCCTGCGAGCGTCGTCAGCAGTTCCGCCGTGGACTCCGATTCTTGCTTCGTCATGCCAGCAACGGGTTCGTCCACGAGCAACACGAGCGGGTTCTGCATCAACAACATGCCGATTTCAAGCCACTGTTTCTGACCATGCGATAGCGATCCCGCCAATGCCGACACCGCCTCTTTTAGACCTATGATGTCCAGCACTTCAGCAATCCGATCGCGTTCCTCGGCACTCAATTTTCGCGCAAGGGTCGCCCAGACCCTTTTATCGGCTTCCATTGCTAACTCGAGGTTGTCATGCACACTATGGTTGTCGAAGACGGTCGGCTTTTGGAATTTTCGGCCGATCCCGAGGGATGCAATCTCGGGTTCCGTAAGTCGCAACAGGTCAAGGCGCTGGCCGTAAAACGCAGTGCCAAAATCGGGTCGCGTTTTTCCTGTGATGACATCCATCATGGTCGTTTTCCCGGCACCGTTCGGCCCAATGATGCAACGGAGCTCCCCGGTCTCGATGTATAGCGTGAGTTCATCTAGAGCCTTAAATCCGTCAAAACTCACGGTGATGTCCTCCAGATAAAGAATGTATCCGGAATCTGTATTGACCAGCTCATCGCGACTCGGTTTCCGAGCCGAAAAGTTAGGGCTCCGACTGACAAACGGTTGAAAACTTCGCGGCGGCTTATCTTTTTCGTCCGATCCCCCAAACACCTTAGGTCTCCTTGCCCAACAGGTTGCGCAACAAACCGACCACACCCTTTGGTAACGCTACAGTCACCAGAATGAATAGACCCCCGAGAGCGAACAGCCAAACTTCCGGGTACTCGCTGGTCAGCCACGTCTTAGCAAAATTTACGAGCACGGCACCGAGAGCGGCACCGTATAATGTTCCACGACCGCCAACGGCCACCCATACCACCAGCTCGATCGAGTTCAGGGGTTGAAACTCACTGGGATTAATAATCCCGACTTGCGGTACGTATAAGGCACCGGCTATACCGGCCAAGACAGCGGACACGGTAAATATCCAAACTTTGTAGTTCTCCACGCGGTACCCAATAAAACGGGTACGATCATCAGCATCTCGCACGGCGGTGACAACACGCCCAAGTTTCGACGTCACGACGAAACGGCAAAATAAATAGGTCGATGCCAGCGCGATGGCTGAAACAACAAAAAGAACGACGCGTGTGACGTCTGACTGCAGCGACGCACCAAGAATGTCTTTGAAGTCGGTGAGGCCATTGTTGCCACCAAACCCCATCTCGTTCCGAAAGAACGCCAACATCAGCGCGTAGGTCAGGGCTTGCGTCATGATCGAGAGATAGACGCCTGTGACCCTCGAGCGGAACGCGAGCCAACCGACCACCAACGCGAGCAATCCGGGAACTAAAACGACCATCAGCATGGCAAACCAGAACGCATCGAAGCCAAACCAATACCAGGGCAGTTCCTCCCAATTGAGGAACACCATGAAATCGGGCAGTTCGGGATGCCCGTACACACCGCGCGTACCGATTTGGCGCATGAGGTACATGCCCATGGCGTAGCCGCCGAGCGCAAAAAAAGCCCCGTGCCCGAGACTGAGGATGCCGCAATATCCCCAAACCAGGTCAAGGGCCATGGCGAGCAGCGCAAAGCAGAGGTACTTACCTAACAACGTAACGGTATACGTAGAGACATGGAACACGGAGTCTTCGGGGATCAACAGATTGGCGACAGGCACGACCACGCACAGCACCCCAAGGATCCCTAACAGGATAGACGGGCCCCAATCTTGTTTGAGTAATCGACCCAATAGCATCAGTTTTCTGCCGCCCGTCCCTTCTGCGGAAACAAGCCGCGAGGTCGCCACTGAATAAACAGGATGATGAAAACGAGCACGAGAACTTTTGCGACGACCGCGCCGGCATAAGGTTCAAGGAACTTATTGGCCACGCCTAGCGACAATCCGGCCACGAGGGTGCCCCATAAATTCCCAACGCCCCCGAACACAACGACCATGAACGAATCAACGATATAACCTTGTCCCAGATTGGGGCCAACGTTGGTTAGCTGCGATAAAGCGACACCAGCAACTCCGGCAATCCCCGCCCCAAGACCGAATGTCAGCGCGTCTACCCGAGCGCTTCGGATACCCATCGCCCGCGCCATGGCACGATTCTGGGTCACGGCACGAACTTCTAGGCCCAGTCGTGTCCGCTGCAGGACAAGTACCAACGCGGCAAAAATGAGTCCAGCGAAAATCAAGATATAAAGGCGGTTGAAGGTCATCGAGAGGCCGTCCAACAATTCAAAAGAGCCGCTCATCCACTCCGGAGTCGCGACCGACCGATTGAGGGGCGAGAAGATACTGCGAACGGCCTGCTGCAACACCAAACTCACGCCAAACGAGGCGAGGAGCGTTTCCAGAGGACGTCCGTAAAGAAACCTAAAAATTCCGCGTTCTATCCCGATACCAACCAAACCAGATACAACGAAGGCTGCTGGAACGGCAATAAGAACCGAATATTCAAGAGCCCCGGGGAATAGTGTTTGCACGACGTAGGTCGTGTACGCACCAAGCATTATGAGTTCGCCGTGAGCCATGTTGATGACGCCCATCACCCCGAAGGTGATGGAAAGACCAATAGCCGCCAAAACCAGCACGGATCCAAGGCTTAGCCCAAAGAAGACCGTTTCGATGGTCTTGTACCGCGCCACCGTCTCTTCGATACTTTCGAGTGTCTCGCGTGCAGCAGCTTGAATCGCCTCACTTGCTGTCGGATCGTTAGAAATGCCGGTCAGCTTTTCGCGAACGCGACCATCGAGATTGCTTACGGACGCGCGGATTGCCCTTAAGCGTATGGTTTCATCATCTGCGTCCAAATCAAATACGACCAACGCGGTATTGATCGCCGCAATCACTTGGGCGTCCGATTCGACAAGCAAACGTGCATCGAGAACTGCTCGCATGGAAGAATCGGCTCCGTCGGCAATTGCTTCGGCAGCAGCGATCCTATCGTCAGGGTCCTCATCGTCGAGGCGGATACCTGCGATCAGACCTCGCAGCAGACCTCGCAACCGATTGTTGACGCTAATTTTTCGCGCCCCTCGGCGCCCCACTTGACCCAGTTCTTCACCAGTGACCGCATCGCGAATCGTGAACCCGCCACCATTGAGCCCTTTCGCGAGTACCACGCGACCCGTTTTACGCTCCGTATAAAGTTCCGCGTCTAACAGCGCCGTCAACACCTCTAGCGTACGCGGGTGCCGGTGTCCCGCAATCGCCCTTGCTGCTTCCTCCTTTTCCCCAAAAGAACGCGTCTTTAGGAGATCGACGGTGGCTTGAAAGCTGACGTCTAACGCATTCTTCTCTTCGACGCCGAAACACGGAACGAGCCCAGCGGCAACCAAAACGACAACGCACGACCGCACCCAACGCCCGAACTCAACCCGAGTTGAACTTCGCGCAGCGATCTTCATTGTTTGTACCGGCGACTCATGTGGACCCTTCTCGACGGGCGGTCAGCACCGCCCGTCGTAGTGCTAGTGCGTTTCGATCAGTGACCTACTCGTAGTTCTGTCCGGAACACGTGCCCGTCTTCACGTTGTAGTTGCCGCAAGCAAGTGGCGTCATCCAATCCGCCGTGATGTCACGCGAACCTTCCAAGTGGTCGGTCCAGGCATCACCGACTACCGTCCCCGGCGTTTCCCAAACGATGTCGAACTGACCATCTGCTTGGATCTCACCGATCAGAACCGGCTTGGTGATGTGATGATTCGGCATCATAGTTGCCATGCCACCAGAAAGGTTTGGTACCGTAACGCCGATGATGGCATCTTGAACCGCCGTCGAGTCCGTGGTTCCCGCTTTCTTGACTGCCTCGACCCACATCTCAAACCCAATGTAGTGGGCTTCCATCGGATCATTGGTTACGCGGTCATCGTCATCAATGAACTCTAACCAGTCATCGATGAATTCGTCATTGATCTCAGCATCGACGCTCATGAAATAGTTCCACGCCGCCAAATGACCGACCAGAGGACCGGTATCGAAACCCGAGAGCTCTTCCTCACCAAGAGAAAACGCGACAACGGGAATATCCTCCGCAGAAACCCCCTGATTGCCTAGCTCTTTGTAGAACGGCACATTCGCGTCACCATTGACCGTCGACACCACAGCCGTCTTCTTGCCGGCGGAGCCAAACTTCTTGATATCAGAAACAATCGTCTGCCAGTCGGAGTGTCCGAACGGCGTGTAATTGATCATGATGTCCGCGTCAGCAACTCCTTTCGCCTTTAAATACGCTTCGAGAATCTTATTGGTGGTTCGCGGGTAAACGTAGTCGGTGCCTGCCAATACCCATCGCTTAACCCCGATATCGTTCATGAGGTAATCAACCGCCGGGATTGCCTGCTGATTTGGCGCAGCACCTGTGTAGAAAACGTTCCTGGACGACTCTTCTCCCTCATATTGCACGGGATAAAACAGCAGTCCGTTCAGCTCCTCAAAAACGGGGAGTACCGATTTCCGAGAGACCGAGGTCCAACAGCCGAACACCACATCGACCTGTTGTTTCTCGAGCAGTTCGCGAGCTTTTTCCGCAAACAATGGCCAGTTCGATGCTGGATCCACGACCACGGCTTCAAGCTGCTTACCCAACAACCCGCCGGCCGCATTCTGCCTTTCGATCATCATCAAAACCGTGTCTTTCAACGTGGTCTCGCTAATGGCCATGGTCCCCGATAGCGAATGCAATACACCCACTTTGATGGTGTCCGCCGACCACATGAACGGACTGAGTAACAATGTGGCGACCAGCACCACCCTACGAGTTAAAGATTTCATGATTTGGTTCCTCCCTTAAATCTGTATCTGAAAACCGACCGAGAAGCCATCCACGTCAGCGCCTGGCATCCCCGTGAGGTTCGCATCGCCGTTCGTGAAATTCGCATTCACGCGAAGGTTATGAGCATTAATTATGTAGTTGACTCCGATTTCCGTGAGGTCGCTCTCCGATGCTCCATCGAAGTCTGGTTCGTTGGACGTGCGTCGGATGTACGGCTGCAATTTCCCAACGCCTGCCTCATTCGGGAACAAGTACGCTGCCGTAAAAAAGTACGAACTGCCATCGAATAGGCAAAAACAATCGGGAGAAGCCATGGCTGTCGCCGTCATATCGTTGTCGAACGATTTGTACTCGCCTTCAACCGTGACGACGCCACCCCCTGAAAGTACTTTCTCGAATAATCCATCGACGATGAATGCACTAAAGTCACTCGGCTCCGCCGCAGTACCCGATCCATCGCTCTGTGACTGGAACGAGATCCCTATCGTGAAAATGTCTCCGCCACCACCATAATAGGTACTGCTGGTGTAATAACCTGGGTTCTTTTCCATGTTGAGGAAGTTGTAGGCCAACCGCCCGGCAAACAGAAGGCTGTCTCGTCCGCTAAGTCCATCGAAAAGTCCCGCCGCGTATTGGAGTTTCCCCTGAGCGCCCCAAACGGTCACCCCATCGTCACGACCGAGCAACCCAGCCGCACCTAACTGGTCCGAAGGCAACAGTGGCACCGTGTACTGATTCCACGACAAGCCGTAATACGGGCCGTTGAGTTCGATCCGGTCAGCGGGCGTTAGCATCCGTCCGACCCAGATATTCAACTCTGGACTCATTTCGAACTGCAAAATGGCATCTAAAACGCCGATGTCGCCAGCAGCGCCGATGGGATCCCCTGAATCTTGGCCAAACACGCAGCCCTCACACTCGGTATTGAACGTGAATTTAACTTTCTCACGGAGAGAGCCATTCACGTACAGCCGCATGCTCTGAAGGTTGAAGCCCTTATCACCGTCGACGGATGTAAGTGCTGTCCGCAACCCAGCACCCACGCTGATACTATGGTTGTCGCCAATCTCAATCGTGCCCCCCGCGAACGATAACGATGCAATTGCGATTGCGACGAACTTGAAAATATTTTTACTCACCACTTCGTAGCACCTCGTTGTATAAAAAAGTTGTTACACTCTTATATATGCAAATTTCGTGCCAAACTAAATTAATCAATACAATCAATGAGTTGAGATATTTTCGCGGCAGCGAATTGGACCCTCTCGCACGGACATAATGCAGCCTATGCACCCTTCTGGTGCGTCTCGGTTTAATCGCTGAATGGATTGATCTTGGTGGTGTTACATCGCGTCTATCCAGGCCCCAATCAAGGCGACGCCCTCCGCATCAACCTGGTGCTTGGCAACAGGAGGCATGGCGTTGGATCCAAGCAAACGCATGCGTTCCCAGACAATACTGGTCTCCTTGTTACCCGGGTCGACTACCAAGGAATTAGCGATGCCTAAGTCTCCCTTCAGGGGAGCTACACCGATCGCACCCATATTAGCTTCAACGGTGTCAACTCGAAAATCGAGGGCCAATCCCACGTTCGTTCCGGGACGATGGCAGCTAGAGCAGTTTACGTCGAGATACTCCCTGGCATTAGGAATGGAATTGAACGCGGCATATTCGCTAATGCGTTTGATGCCGGTGCTAAAAAGGTCGATGTGGTTATAGGTACGAAGTTGGTTGTCGATCAAGGTCGAGTACACGAAGTCTCGGTTAAGCTGACGGGTCTTCGCACCCAACGCAAATCCCGCCGTGCTGTTGTGACACGCTAAGCAGTCGGTGCTCGATAGGTAATCGTAGCTGACGTTGGTGATGTCATCTGAGATTCCTGTGATAAGTAAATTCTCCGTCTCTCGGCGCCCTACCAATACAGCATCTGTTTCGCTTTCGTTCCAGCGGTACGTGAAACCGGCCCAGTCCTCAGGACGACGCACAAGCACACGAGTCTCTAGTCGACGCATCGAAGCGATGTCCCCCTCATCCATCTGCATCTCAAGGTGTTGTACCAAAACGGTACCGCTTGGATACGCCCAATTCCCGGTCGGACTAAACTCAATCGCCAAACCGTCAGGCACAGCAAGCCAGCGGCGCACGTTAGTACCCGAAGAATAGGCGGGGACGTTAACGTCGTATTCAATGAAACCCGAAGCTGGCGTTAAAGTCGAAACGTCCGAAAATATATTCGTCATCGACAGCTTCGTCGGGAACGACGCAGCACTCGACGATTCTTCCAAACGGTATATCTCGCCACTTCGCGCAAGCAGAAACAGCTCCCCTTCGTTCCCTTCACCGAAGGATGCGAGTTGGTTGGTCGTCGCAATAGCCTCATTAAAAAGCACGCTCGACCCACTGTATCCAAGACTCCAAACCGATCCCGAAACAAAATCGCCGTAGATATACGTGCCGAAGAGAGATGGCATTAGCGTGCCTCGATAAACGTATCCACCGGTAATCGAAGAACCTTCGGTGCGGCCGTATTCGTGAACTGGTGGAATAAAACTCGAGTCCGGTAACGACGTGGAACACCCCGCGTAACGTTCGGTTCCCTCAAACGCGCACCATCCATAATTACCGCCAGCCTCAACGATGTCGATCTCTTCGAGCCGATTCTGACCAACATCACCAGCCCAAAGGTTCCCTGTTTGACGATCGAATGAAAAGCGCCAGGGATTACGCAAACCCATGGCGTATATTTCGTCACGGACACCATTGTTATTACGGAAAGGGTTGTCCAACGGGATGTCGTAGGCATCGTCTGGATCTTGCGGATGCACATCAATCCGCAAAATGGTTCCCAGCAAAGTCATGCCGTTCTGACCGTTTCCGTCGGGATCGCCCCCGCTACCGCCATCGCCAAACGCAATGTATAGGTATCCGTCCAAGGGTCCGAACGCGAGCATCCCGCCGTTGTGATTCGCATAGGGTTGGGTAACCCACAGGAGTTGTTTTTCGGTATCGGGCTCGATCCTGTCCGTCGCAACATCCCAACGAAATCGCGAAATGACCGAACGCCGCGGATTCGCTGCACTGTAATGTACGTAGACATATCGGTTCGTGGAAAAATTGGGGTCAAAGACGAATCCCAATAACCCCTGTTCGTCGTATCCACCCTCGAACAACACAACATCGGATAGATCGAGCACGGCTTTTTTTGCCGCAACCTCAGAATGGTTTTCAAACGCGTAGACTCGACCCTCTTGCTCGACTACCACAAGTTGATCCTCATCCGGAATCGCCGCAAGAAACACCGGAAGATCGAAGGTCAATCCGGAAAACGCCTCGACGACGTTGATGCTACCGGGCTCAATGGAATCGGTGGGGACAAGAACGCCAGCGAAATTGGCTCGCCGATCAATACCAAAAATCGACGCCGTCTCAACAATTCGTCCCGCAGTGTACGCTTCGATCTCAGACGAGCTAGTACGCACCGCGGAAGAACTCAATGCACCGGTGATCAACGTATCGTCCCTGAAGCCAAATAGATACCGGAGCAGCAGTAGCCCGTCAGTTAACGCATCCGTATCGCCGTCACCATCGACGTCGAGTTCTGCAAGGTTATCGCTCAAGTGCGTTGCAATATCACCCGCGTCCGCCCGCAAGGCGCTACTTGACACCGCTCCCTCACTCAACGTCATCCCGGAAAAACCGAAGAGGTACCGTAAGACGAGCAATCCGTCCGTCAGGGCTTCGGTCTCACCATCACCATCAATGTCGAACGAGAAGTCGCCTTCTGACGCTGACGCGTTCTGAGCAACCGCCAAGAATAGGATACCCACGATCGTTAGCGAAAGTCGGCTCACCGTATCGCCTTGCTTCGAGACTCACCCACCCGTCGAAACCCTTCAACAAAAAGTATCAGTCTAGCTAATCAAAGTCGGGTCCGGACACCTCTGTCTTTCGTCTCGATTGTCGGCGCACAGCGTCCCTGAATCCTTTCACTTTCTCGTGACAATCTGGGGGGGACAAAAAAAGGGTGCCGATGGGCACCCTCTTCACTCCGCTGCGTTCGCAGGCCCGAAGGCCAGCAAACGCAAACGATTGGACACACGCTAGAACGCGTGCTTGGCTCTCACGAAGAACATCCGTCCGCGTGGGTCATGAATGGAAAGCTCAATTGAGGCTCCAAACGCACCCAATGGGGTGGGATATTCGTCCGTAATATTCCGTCCACCAATCTCGAGCACCGTGTTGCTACCACTACCCGACAGTCCATCTAACCGATGAGTGTAGGTGAGGTCCAAGTACGTCAGCGCATCGATGTCGACACTCGTCCAAGCTGCATCCACTTCCTTGTTCCAGCGAGCTCGCAGTAACAAGTTGGTGTTGTCCCTGGACCAGTTAACGCTCGCGATCGCACGCTGCTCAGGCAACGTCGGAATAACGTCAATACCGAGGTTTTGTTTACCGACCGCGTCGCCTGTCACACCACCACCCAAGTCATAACTGAACTCATCAATATGAGTGGCTTCCAATCCGACACGGATGCTGCCGTAGTCGTCGGTATTCCAGGTGTAGTTGGCATAAACGTCAATCGCCGTATGCTCCATGACCTGCGCGTTCAAGTAGTACGCATTCACTTGAACAATCGTGTAAGACGGTGCGCCGCCCCGAACGATGTTTGGATCCGCACAACAACTGAGCCAAGCGATGGCATCGTCACGGCTAACGTTGGTCGTATCCGCTTGTGGATAGGCCTCTAAGAACTTAGAGAAGTCCGCATCCACAACACGCGGTCCGCGGAGCAAGGTGATCCGATCTTCGAAGAAGTAGTTGGAGTAGTCGACTCCAAAGTTGAGGTCGCAGTTGTCACAAAAATCGGCAAGTGCCACGGAAAAACCAAAGTTCGTGATTTCCGCTTGCTCCGGTTCGAGATCAGGGTTGCCTTGGAATACGTTGGTCCGATAGGTCGCTTCGCGGTCGTTAAACAACAGGTCGTTGGTCGACTGCAAGAACGAGCTCTTCGGCGTAAAGCGTTGACCCATGCTCGGGGCAATAAACGCTGTCGAGAAAGACGCTCTGATCGCTAACCAGTCTAACGGCTGCCACCGTATGGCTATTTTCGGATCGTAAGACGAACCGATACCACTGTAGGACGAATAACGACCAGCGATCTGCATCTCAGCGTAACCAAACTGGTCGTCGTCAACCAACGGCATTGCGATTTCCAAGAAAGCTGATTGCACGGAGTCTGTCGCCCCGTAATCGAGAGAGCAGGCGTCGTACCAGTTGTTGCACTGGTTCTCGTCGCTCCTGGCGTCCCAGATCAACCTGGTTTTCCGGTACTCGAGGCCAAATGCCCCATCAATCGAACCTGCCCAACCTTCGTGTAATTCTCCAGTAGCCAGCAGGTCGTACGTGAGTAATTTGGTTTTGAGCAACCGAATCGCATTGATGTCGATGGAATCGGCAACGAACTGCGTATTCGGATAATCGCCCAAATTCGGGTTTCTCCAGGCACCCGGATCCGTACAGACACGGTTTTCACAGTTAAGCGCGCTGGTTGAAAACGGATTGTAGTACCGATATGACTCGGCAAGGTCCGTTACACCCGGCTCAGGACCGATCATGCCTTGGAGACCCAGAAGTACCGCTCGATAGCTCTGGTTTTTACGGAACCGAAGGTCGACATTCTGTTGCAGCGTCGCGGTCCCCAACAAATCCCAGCCGTTATCAAAACTGTACTCGATCGCATGATTCATGCGATAGGTGTTGATGTCGTAGGTCGCGTATCCGATGTTCGCGCCGGACGCATCAAGGTTACCTGGTAACGTTCCCAATTTTCCGAACAAACGCAACGCGGCGATCGTTACGTCTTCGTTGAAGGGAATACCTGACGCAGAACTGAACGGCTGGTCCGCCAGGATGACCGCTCCTGCATCGTCTCGATCGGGGACGCCGTCACCATTGGCGTCTGCGGCAAACAGCAATTCGTTTCCAGTGGCGTCAACCGCGCCGTCACCGTCGCGATCGTAGAACGCGCGGTACGGGTTACCCGGGTGATCTCCCATGATCCCGCCCAGGATTAGGTTAACGTCACGAATACGGCCGCCTGGATTGGTGGGAGATCCCCGACTTTGCGATCGTTGCCGCGAATAAATGATATCCGAGGTATACACCATTTGATCGTTGATCTGATACTCGTAATTCAAATACGTATTCAGAACCTTGTTGGGCGAGACGAAGTTAAAGAACTCGCCAAACTCAAACCGGCAAATCGCACCAGAAAGGCGCCCACTAATGTTGTTGCGCACGTTGCCGACTTGGTCAGAACCGTTGCCACCGGGGCTTTCGGCGACGCCACATCCTGGATCAGCCATCTGCTGAGTACCTGTAATCGCGCCTGCCGCATCCCTCACTGGGACGTTGTACGAACCCGGGTTACCGGTACCTGAACTCGACACACTGCGTCCAAGGAGGTTGGCACGCTCCGTTTGGGCTAGTCCCGTCCTCTCGCGGTGCTCCATGGCTAGGGTGAAATATCCCCTATCCATGGTATCGCCGATAACAAAGTTTACGACGTATTCATCATGATCGCGGTGGTGGTCGGTGTTAAAGAACGCGCCGATTTCGGCACCCTGAACCGCCTTCTTGGGGATCACGTTGATGACCCCTGCGACCGCGTCCGAGCCATAAATGGCCGAAGCACCGTCTTTCAGGATATCGATACGTTCAATCGCAATCTGTGGAATAAGGTTATTCAGGTTGCTGTCGAGCACCCGTTTCCCATCCAACAGAGTAAGCGTTGCGCCCCCACCCAAACCTCGGAAGTTGGCCCCTGTTCGGTTTCCCTCTGGGTTGGTTACCGAGTAGTGCGACGAAAACGCGTCCGAACCGTAGTTGAAAGTCTGGTTATAAATAATCTCGCCGAGTGCCGGCGTGGCTTCGGCTTCAATTTCCGCTGCCTCCAGGACCTGCAAAGGTGATGCCGAGTCAAAGTTGTCACGCTTGATCAAAGATCCCGTGACAATAATCTCTTCGATCGCGTCGTCTGCATCATCATCTGCTTGTGCCTGGAAAGACCATGCCAACGCACCGAGTACAAGCCAGGACATTCCCTTGAATATAGGGTGCCCCTGTATTGCACTGTTTCGTGGTTTATGTGTGTGCATTACCTCTCCGAAGTTCTAACGTTATTCCCACTTATCCATTAATCATAATGGTCCATTAGTGTCAACTTGTATCTTAGTTGTAACGTATGTTCGACCCGATCTTCCTGACTCTTGCAGGAAAGACAAGAAAATTGAGCGGGATCTCCAAGGCTCTCCTTACAAATGGGAATCGTCTAAACGTCTAGCTATCCTTGCCTATCGTATAGAGGTTGTTTCCAACACCAGCGTCACACGGGCATTATTTTGCGTCTTTTAGACCCACGCACTCTCATGACTACACATAAACAGCGTGTTTAACCGATCTTGAAATGAACAACGACGCCATTCAATTCGTGCGAAGACGCAGCCCTGAGCTGTTTGCTGGTGGTGCTTCACCGGGCCGTGTCATCGCATCAAATATTGCCTTCGCCGCGGCAGTTTTGGGTGCAGAGCACGTTGATATCAACGAAGACACGGACTGGTGGATCGTCGCCAGTGAATGCGACTGGATGAGTCCACGACCTCCACTGTTCACCGACTGCGCGGAACTCTTCGATCGAATCGTTCCATTTCCCGAGCAGGGTCCAACTAGTCACCGCCCAGAAATTTACGTGTCGGCGTACGCGAGCAGAGCTTATATCCAGCGAGAAGGCTCTATCACAACCCTCGTTGGACCCAGGGTAACCGCTCCAGAACTACATCAAACCAGAATTCCAGCATGGTGCGTAAACGTACTCGCGTTTCGAACAGACGGTATCGGCGACCTTTTGTAGAACGCTGAATTATTTATCATCCTCTTGGACCTTGTTGATCACGGCCACGGGCTTCGCTAACCCGCAACGGCCGAGAATCCATTTCGTGGCCGTTAAGTTCCGCTATAGCTTCGTCCGCGCCATCTTCCATCTCAACAAATCCAAAGCCACGTGACCGTCCCGTCTCCCGATCCGTTATCACGCGGGCAGAACCAACCGAACCAAACGCGGCAAATAACTCGCGTAGTTGTTCGTCGGTCGCGCTCCACGGAATATTCCCTACATAAATGTTTTTCACAGTCCCCTCCCATAAACTGCCGAAAGATCACGCCCAATCACGGCTTCGGCGGCGCGCCACTCACGGCCCATCGAGACTTACTTTAGCGCTTGATCCGATTCGCTTCCACGGCCAAAAAGGCATCGATTAGGCATCTTGAAACCGCCAGTACACATAGGTTCTATGGCGCAACACCGGTCTAGTTAAACGTTAAATCGAAAGTGCACAACGTCGCCGTCAGCAACTACGTATTCCTTACCTTCAAGGCGCCACCGGCCCGCTTCGCGGGCGGCTAACTCGCCACCGTGTTTCACGTAGTCCTCATAAGCAATTACTTCGGCTCGAATAAAGCCTTTCTCAAAATCTGTATGAATGGCTCCAGCGGCCGCGGGGGCCAAGGTCCCAACCGGAATTGTCCAAGCACGCGCTTCTTTCGGGCCTGCCGTAAAGTAACTTTGAAGACCCAGAAGGTGATAGCCGGAACGAATAACCCGATTAAGTCCAGGTTCATCGACGCCGAGATCGGAAATAAAATCCAGCTTTTCATCGTCGTCAAGTTCTGCAATTTCCGACTCAATCTTGTTGCATACGGGAACTAACGCTGAACCATCTGAATCTGCAATAGATGCCACTTCCGCAAGCATAGGATTGTCTTCAAATCCATCCTCATCAACATTCGCTATATACATCACGGGTTTCGCCGTAATGAAATGACAATCTTCGATCGCTTTGACGGAACGCTCATCGAGATCCAGGTTTCGGACGCCTATCCCCTCATCAAGAGCTGAGACAACTTTGTCGACGACCTCAAGGGTGGTTCGGGCGGCTTTATCGCCCGCGTTTGCCATTCGCCTGAGCCTTTCCTGCACGCGGCTCGCCGTATCGAGATCCGCCAACGCTAATTCAGTATCAAAAGTTCCGATATCGTCTGCCGGCGATACGCGACCCGAAACGTGAACAACGTTGTCA
>CAXDSX010000017.1:0-19622 GCA_963992075.1 uncultured Pseudomonadales bacterium
TCAGATGTGTATAAGAGACAGCACGATACTGCTGATGCCCGACGGCACCTTGGTCCTAGAAACGCTCGTCTATCCGACCAGACTCGTCGCGAACGAACGTTATGCGCGAATGAAGCATGTCCAAATTCCCTCCATCGAAGATCTCTACCGTGACCTGGAAGCATTGGGGTTCCACAGTGTCGACGTTAAGAACGTCTCGCTAACGCGAACACGAGAGCAACGAAGCACCGCCAACATGCCGTTTGAATCATTGGCCGAGGCACTCTCCGATCAGAATGCGCTTGAGACCATCGAGGGGCACCGTGCCCCTGTTCGAGCCGTGATCATCGCCTCTTGAAGCGAAAGGGATTCGACCCTCGGTTGACTATTCAAATTCGTTATCCACACTAAGCGCTTTAGCACGCCAAACACCGAGGCTGTCACGTTGCCGATGAAGGGATCATCCGAAAACGTTATCGAACGAGCACTAGTTGACCAGATCGGCCTACCGGCATGATTTTTTCGTTTCGTTTCCGAGGGAAAAACCAACAGATACTCGCGTTGTATCGAAGCTTTTTGGATCATCCGAACCAAGGCCTGCACCCCAAAGAACTTTCCCGCATGACCGGGATCCCGATGCTCGACGTTGTTGCCCGAATGGACAAGACCGCCGAGCTCTTCGTCAAACTTCCGGGACGACGCGACGGTCTAACGCGTTACCGACTGACCACCACGGCAACGGCCCGTACCACCACTGAAATCGAGCATTTGGTCGAACAGCAAGTACGCAAAGAATCTTGGCTTTACTACGCATTCATCGCGATGATCTTGCTTGTCTTTTTAATAGCCGTGATGGCGATAGCACCCGCGATCTAGGAGCGCACTATGCCGGAACTACTTACGAGTGAACTCGCCCGTTTGCGCGACGACGTCGTCAATCTTGGAAACGATGTCCTATTGCCGATGCTCGCCGACAGTTCCCTAGGAGCTTCCGATCGTCATCGCGCGATCGTCGAGTCATCCAAAAACCTCGGCCTCTTTGGTATGACCCAACCGAAAGAATTTGGCGGAAGCGCTGCCTCCCTCCTCGAACTCACTGTCGTACGCGACACACTAGGGTCAATGAATCTTTCGCACCTGCCCGGTATTTTCGGTCCCGGTCCCGGCGTTCTTGTCGGTGTCCAGGAACCATTGAAAAGTAATTACCTTGCCCCTGTGCTTGCGGGAGAGAAACGCGGCTCGTTTGGATTTACGGAACCGGACGCGGCTGAGCGCGCCACATGGGCAACTCTTGAGAACGGCGAGCTGAGGATCAACGGTCAGAAGTCTTACGTAACGGGTGGCGCAGGCGCCGACTTCATCAATACGTTGGTAGAAATTGAAGGCCACGGGCCAGCCATGGTCTTGATCGATACGTCGTTCGAGGGCGTCCTAATCAAGAATACCTTTGGGTCCGTCGATGGAACGCACCACGCATACATCGAATTTCATGACGTCGTCGTCCCGGAAACGCACATCATCGGCAAGCCCGGCGAAGGCATGCCACGCGCATTAGGCCAAATCGGCAATACCCGTCTAGCGTTTGCCGCCGATAGCGTCGGGCTCTCGCGTTGGGTCATTGATTTCGTGGAAAAGCATCTTGCAGCGCCTCACCAAAGTGGCCAGCCTTTGAGTTCGCGAGAGGGCGTCCGAATGCGCTACGCGGACATGCGAATTAAGGCGTTCGCCGCACGAAGCATGGTGTATCGAACCGCCAGACTTGGCGACACCGGCGAAAACATCGTCAACGAGGGTATCGCGTGTAAAGTCTTTGCAACGGAAGCCATTGGCGACATCGTTGACTGGGGTATCCAGCTCGTGGGCGGGATTGCGTTGCGGACGGGCCATCCACTTGAGGCTCTCTACCGACGCGTTCGTGCACTGAGACTCGCCGAGGGCGCAAGCGATGTGCTGCGTCTTAATCTCGCCCGCGGACGCTTCGAACTCGACAAAGGCCGGCTGTGAAAACTTCGTTGCCAACTAATTCGGTTGAACCGAGCGATGTTGGGGGAAATCCAAGCGATTTGCGGCTGCCACTCTAAAAAGTTTGTTGAACGAGAATCCTGCGACACGGCAAGGTCGCTGACCAGGAACGCTGCTAGTCGAACGGTTGAGTCGGATCGGATTTCAGTCCGTGGCGTTCCCTATTCGTTTCTTTCTGCGGCGGAGATTTTCGTATCAAAACGAACGTAGCACCGGTACCTCCGAGATGACGAGGCGCGCTGTGAAATCCTATTACGTCGGTTAATTGCGACAGCCAGTACGCGACGTAACTTTTGAGCTTCGCCGGATCAGCACTTCTATCGCCTCGGCCATGGGCAATCACAACCGAGCGAAAGGCTCTAAGGCTACTCGACTCGACGAATCGAAATACGTCTTCGCGAGCTTCTTTCAAGGTCCGTTGGTGTAAGTCGAGTGTCGCCTCGACAGGATACTTTCCTTGAGCTAAGCGTCGAAAAACGCGTGGTTGAACACCGTCTTTTTTCCAAGCGAGGACGTCAAAAGGATTTACTCGCGCAATTTCACCGAGTGTTAGTGGGTTGCGATCGCCTTCCTCGTTACGCTCGGTCTCGGCGTCTCTTCGACGCTGTAGCTGCCCGGCAGTGGGTTGTGCACGCGGTCTTTGGCTTGCCTTGTGCACGCCCTCTTTGAGCGGTGCCACGCCGTCCATGGCTTCTTGAAACACTGAATCCTCGGGCTCTTTCATCGAAATCGTCAGACTAGTTCGCCGTTGTGATCACCATGGTAGCGAATTCCGTCATCAAAACTCACACGTGGGTCGCCCGCAGTCCGCCAATGACCTTGGTCTTGCTCGCGAATAACCTTCTATCCCACGGGACGCGGGCTCGCCCCTCTCCGGGCACTTTGTATACGCTGCTTCGCAAGCCGTGGTGATATGCGTGCATCGCAAGACACATCACGATGTAACCTTGACGTTACCTTCTCACTTTAGTATATGTAACGTATACGTTACATTATTTTGCTTGTTGGGGAAGAATTCACGTGTCGTATTCGCGCAGTATCAACGACTCGATCGATAGTTGTTTAGTTCATCGGATGCAAAGTCACTCATGAAGAAATGGTTGATATCCATTGCGATCATCGCTTTTGCCTTTAGCGGGGCATTCGTTATGGTTCAAACACGCGCCGCGCCGACACAAATGGAGCGAGAGATTCCCGTGCTTTTGGTCGACGCCATTGAGGCACGTCGCGAACCCGTCATCTTTCGGATCAATACGCAGGGCGCCGTGACGCCACGTACCGAATCGATTCTCGTATCGGAAGTCTCGGGCCAAATCGTCGAGGTTGCATCGAACTACGTATCGGGCGGTTTTTTTCGCCAAGGTGAATTGCTGCTTAAGATCGATCCGCGAAATTACCAATCCGCGCTCAAAAGCGCGCAAGCCAATGTCGCCCGGGTCCAGACACAAGTCGCCAAAGAAAACGCGCTGGCGAATTTCGCGTTGGATGATTGGAAGACCCTCCAAGATTTGAACGCCTCGACAGGTCCGATCTCGGATCTGGCGTTACGTAAACCGCAACTCGCCGAGGCCATTGCCGAATTGACGTCCGCCGAAGCGGCGCTGGAGAAAGCTCAAGAAGACCTCAACCGAACCAGTATTCGAGCTCCCTACGACGGCATGGTCCAAGAAAAACGTGCCGACGTGGGTCAATACGTCAACACCGGCAGCCAGCTCGCTCTGATATTCGCGACCGACTACGCCGAGATACGATTGCCCATTACGCAACGCGAACTTGCTCTCGTCGATCTCCCTTCGGTAGGCGACTCGAGTTCGTCTCTCCCGGTATCACTGACCTCGCAAGCCGGAACGGTTCATCACACGTGGGAAGGCCTAATCGTGCGTTCAGAGGGCGTTTTCGACAGCGCTAGTCGAGTGTTATATGCGGTCGCCCAGGTCGAGGACCCCTATAATCAGAACGGCCGGATCGGCGAACCCCTGCGTATAGGGACTTTTGTCACCGCTAGCATTCAAGGTCGATTCGGCGGTGCCCTCTTTACCGTCCCGCGCCACGCGCTCCAGCGCGGCGAAACGCTGTGGGTCATCGATGAGCAACAGAAAATCTATCCCCGCGACGTAGAAGTCGTCAGCACAGACGAGGAGTACGCCTACGTTGATGCCGGCCTAACGGACGGGGAACGATACACCATCACACCCGTCGACCAGCCGCTTCCGGGCATGCCGGTGCGGGTGAATTCCTCACTACCTATGCTCGGCAACGTCCGATGAGTGAAACCACGCCTCCTGTTTCCGGGCTAATCGGCTGGTTCGCAACCAACCCTGTTGCCGCCAATCTGCTGATGATTTTCATCATCGGGGCTGGATGCTGGGGATTGTTCACGACAAAGCGGGAAATGTTTCCGGAAATTCAAATCGATCAAGTCAGCGTGCGGGTACCTTACCTCGGTGCGGCACCAATAGAAGTTGAAGAAGGTGTCGTCATTCGGGTCGAAGAAGCGATCAAAAGTATCGAAGGTATTTCAGAGATCTCCTCCAATGCCTTTGAAGGCATGGGCGAGGTGGTCGCAGAAATCGAGGACGGCTACGAACTGGAAACGATTCTCGACGAAATCAAGTTGGCCGTCGACGGTATCTCTACGTTTCCCGGTGAAAGCGAGCGGCCCATCATTTCCAAGCGAGAGCCGGGTAGATGGGGCGGCGTGATGAACGTGCAGCTGACGGGCCTCAGGAGCGAGGCCACGATGAAAGAGTTTGCTGAACGCATTCGCGACGAGATTACGGCCTTAAACGGAGTCTCCTATGCCTCGGTAAGCGGCACTCGCCCATTTGAACTCTCCATCGAAATTTCTGAGGATTCGCTTCGCCAGTACGGTCTGACGCTAAACCAAGTCGCGCAAGTGATCCGACTCTGGTCTGTCGATATCCCCGGCGGCACGATCCGATCGGATTCCGGCGACATTCGTTTGCGAGCCAAGGGACAAGCCTATACGGGTCAGGAGTTCGAGAACATCTTGTTGCTTACCCAGCCCGATGGGACCCGCATTCGCCTCGGCGACGTCGCCACCATACGCGATGGTTTTGCCGAAACCGAGAGTTACGCATTCTTCGACGGAGAACGTTCCGTCGGTGTGATGATTTCCGCTAGCGAGAATGAGAATCCTATTGATATCTCAGAGGCGGTGAACGCCTACGTAATTGAGCGCAACCAAACGCTGCCCGAGGGGATCCAATTGAGTGTTTGGGGCGATCAGTCGGTAATGCTGAAGGACCGCCAAGAATCTATGGCGATCAACATGTTGATCGGTGCCTGCCTTGTTTTCATTCTTCTTGGCATCTTTTTGCACCTTAAAATTGCAATCTGGGTGATCGTCGGCCTCATCGTTGCCGTGCTTGGTGGCTTCATGTTGCTCGAAGCCGTCAATGTAAGCATCAATATAATGAGCTTGTTCGCCTTCATTATGGTGGTCGGTATCGTCGTCGACGACGCGATCATCATTGCCGAGAGTGCGTACACCGAAACTGAGCGTAAGGGGTACTCGTTACACAGCATCGTCACGGGAGCTCAACGCGTCGCCATACCCGCCACCTTCGGCGTGTTAACGACGATCGCGGTATTCGGCGCAATGCTGATCCAGACGGGTCACACCTCGGGGTTTTCTAGGAACATTGCGTGGGTGGTGGTTTTCGCGCTCACCTTCTCTCTGATCGAAAGCAAACTCATTCTGCCTTCTCACCTGGCATCCATGAAGTCTGCACACGGCTCATCCAAGAAAGGCATTTCGGAATGGGTCGACGCACGACTGAAATCTTTCATTGAGCATCGTTATCGACCATTTCTCGCTTTTACCATCAAGAATCGGTGGCCAACTGTAGCCTTCTTCTTGGGCTTGGTGATCTTGACCATCGGTCTAATGGGCGGTGGCTACGTACGGATGAATTGGTTTCCGGACATGCAGATGGACTACCTGATGGCGCAGGTGGAGTTACAAGACGGCGCTCCCGAAAAGCTGATCGTCGGTATCGTCGAGGAAATGGAAGGCTCCCTTATCGAAGTTGAACGTGAAATCCAGACAGAACACGGAATCCGAACGCGAATTATCGAACACTCGTTTGCCTTCGTTCAGGGCGGCAAAAGCGCACAATTTAACGTGGAGCTCAAACCCGAAGACGAACGTCCCGTATCCGGCAAAGAACTCGAGAACCGCTGGCGTGAAAAGCTCGGCGATATAGCCGGAACGAAAAAATTGTCGTTTTCGTCAGGACAACATAGCGGTGGCGGTCCACCGATCGCGTTGAAGCTTCAAGGCTACAACTACCGAAGTCTTGAACTAGCAGCTGACGAGTTAGTGTCTTATTTGCAGACTTTTAATGGTGTTTACGAAGTCGAGAGCTCCAATAACGCCGGACCGGAAGAGTTAAAACTACGGATTCGTCCGGAAGCTGAGGCGTTGGGTATCACCCTCACCGATCTCGCTGGTCAAGTACGCCAGGCGTTCTACGGTGCCGAGGCCCAACGCATCCAGCGCGGAGAATCGGAAGTACGCGTCATGGTGCGTTACCCCGAAGTCGACCGAAAATCGGTCGGCAACCTTGAGAACATGTGGATCCGTCTTCCTGACGGTCGTGAAGTGCCCTTCAACGCCGTGGCCGATTACGAACTCGCTCGCGGCTACAGTAGCGTGCAACGCTTGGACGGCCGACGGACCGTGTCCGTGACCGCCAATTTAAACCCCGACATCGTCGAGCTCGGACAGGTCATCGGCAACACGGCGACCCAATTTATGCCTGAGTTACTGGCCCGTTATCCTGACGTCAAATACGACGTCACCGGGGCTTCAGAACGGACGGCCGATTCGCAAGGTCAGTTCCTCCGTTCAATGCTTTTGGCGGTGATTTTGCTTTACGCGCTCATTGCAATTCCGCTCAAATCGTACGTTCAACCTTTAATCATCATGTTCATTATCCCGTTCGGCATGATCGGTGCCGTGCTAGGGCACATGATCGTTGGCATTACGATCACGTCGTTATCGTCCCTGGGTCTCATCGCGCTTGCAGGTGTGGTCGTCAATGACGCGATCCTCATGGTCGATCACGTCAATAAACGCACGGAAGCAGGTGATAGCGCGGCCGATGCAGCTCTCGAAGCCGGCGCAGTTCGATTTAGACCGATTCTCCTCACGTCGCTGACCACGTTCTTTGGGCTGACGCCGGTGTTACTAGAAACCTCAATGGCGGCTCAAATGGTGGTCCCGATGGCGGTGTCGCTTTCCTTTGGAATCGTATTTTCCACCGTCATCACGCTGATCTTTTTACCTTGTCTGTTCAACATCCTTGGCGAACGCGGCACAACTTTCGGGAAATTCTTAGCGTTTTGGACCAATCGGCCCCTTCCAACGGCCGTTCCCAACCCTACAAACCAGCCGTTGGGACAGCAACCTTAGTCAGATCAATCGGTTTCCCGAACCCTAAACGGCACGTTCGCCGACGGGCTCGCCATTTACCGTAACTTCTAACCTTCCGCTACTCGGAAAGAATCGAGCTTCAACGTAACGATGTTCTTCCCACAAGAGCTCCACGTTCGTCCAAACGTATAACGGTTCACGACGCGATGGTTCGCGACGTTTGCGCAAACATCCGTCCAACCACAGCTCCAAGCCATTATCGTTCGCGATTACTACTTCAAATTTCTTGTGGCCTAGAGGAAATTCAAACGCTCTACCGTCTGGCATGACAATCCGCGAGAATGCTCGTAACGAACAGCGGTAGATTTTGACATCCCTCCCGACCGATTCAAACGCGTATTACGAACTCGCGACGTCCTCGCACTGTCCTTCGGCGCGATGATCGGCTGGAGCTGGGTGCTTTTTACCGGCCACTGGGTGCTTAGCGCAGGGTCCATAGGCACCTTGCTCGCCTTTACCGCGGGCGGCGTGATTCTCGTGTTTATCGGACTGACCTATGCTGAACTCGCGGCTGCGATGCCCAAGGCCGGCGGCGAACACGTATACACCCGTGCCGCACTCGGCCCCGGCTGGTCCTTTATCTGTACCTGGGCGTTGCTCATGGCGTACGCGACCGTGTGTGTGTTCGAATCCGTCGCCTTACCCACCGCGATCGAGTATTTGTTCCCGTCCATCCGTCTCGGCACTCTGTGGACCGTGTTGGGTGCACCCGTGTCCGTGGGTTTTGTCGCCATCGGCATTGCTGCCGCCCTCGTGATGACGTGGATCAACGTCATCGGGATACGAGCCGCCGCCCTGGTCCAAAGCGTGATCACCGCCACCGTGCTTGGTGCGGGCATCTTATTACTCTTCGGCGCGGTGAATTTCGGCAATCTCGCCAACACCGAGCCCCCGATCGCTATCCCTGCGACCGGGATACTCACTGTACTCATCATGGTTCCTGCGATGATGGTGGGATTCGACGTGCTCCCGCAATCGGCCGAGGAAATTAACTTACCGCCGCGGCGAATCGGTTGGTTGCTCGTGTTATCGCTCTTGATGGCCGTCCTTTGGTACGGTGCCGTTTCGTTCGCAGTTTCCATGGCCCTCGATCCCACGGCATTGGAATCAAGCTCCATGGCCACGGCCGATGCCGCGACGTCGCTCTGGAATGGACGTTGGGCAGGTACGATTCTGATCATTGGTGGTGTGGGCGGCATTTTGACGAGTTGGAACGCTTTCATTATCGGCGGCAGCCGTGTGATGTTTGCCCTCTCGGAATCTGGGTTCTTACCCCCTGCCTTCTCGCGCCTTCATCCACGATACAAAACCCCCTACGTGGGTGTGTTGGTCTTGGGTCTGATGGCGTCAATTTCACCTTTCTTTGGCCGCACCATACTCGTTTGGCTCGTGGATACGGGCAGTTTTGCTGTGGTCATTGCCTACATTTTTGTACCGATCGCGTTTCTTGTTTTACGTCGTAAAGAACCGGATCTCGATCGCCCTTTTCGCGTTCGCTATCCGTCATTAGTGGGAATCACTGCCACCGCGCTGGGATTGGTGTTGCTCTCGTTTTACTTTCCCTGGAGTCCGTCGTCTCTCATCTGGCCTTACGAATGGGGCATTGCGTTGGGCTGGGCCTTGTTGGGACTCGTTTGCTGGCTCTTCAGGGACTCCCGAACAGACTGAGCTGGTCGGTGGGGGGCCGAAATAGGTCGGTGCGCAATGGCGATGACTTCTCCGTCTCAAGACCCACTTTTTTGGTTGCCAACTCGAAGCGCTTGGCTAGTAAATCTGCGTAGGTTCCTTGGCCGCGCATCCTCGTACCCCACTCGGCCCGATAAGCAACACCACCCCGCATGGCGCGAATGTGACTCATCACCCGCTCAGCACGGTTCGGATAATGCCGTTGCAGCCACTCGACAAACAGGTCCTCAACCTCCAGCGGAAGCCGCAGCAAGATGTAGCCGACCCTTGAGACGCCGGTCTCGGAGACCGCCACGACGATGTCTTCTAGCTCGTGATCGTTGATGCAAGGGATTACGGGAGCGATCATAGCGCCAACGGGCACGCCTGCTTGGTGCAGGGAGTCAAGGACTCGAAGCCTTGCCTGCGGACCTGCGGTGCGCGGTTCCAGGGCGGTTTTCAACCCGTTACTTAGGGTCGTGACACTGACCGAAACCTGGACAAGTCCGAGCTTTGCTAACTTCGTCAAAAGATCAAGATCCCGCAATATCAGCGTGCTCTTGGTAACGAGCGTGACAGGATGACGGTATTCTAGAAGCGTCTTTAGGATCTCCCGTGTAACGCCCAGTTGCCGCTCACCCGGCTGATAGGGATCGGTATTGGTTCCCATGGCAATAGGCTGCACTTTGTATCCACGCCGTTCGAGTGCTTCACCCAGCCGCACTGAGGGCTCGGTTTTGTAGAAAATATGAGTTTCAAAATCCAGCCCGGGCGAGAGCCCTAAAAAAGCGTGCGTTGGCCGCGCATAGCAATACACGCAACCATGCTCGCAGCCTTTGTACGGATTGATGGATCGATCGAAGGAAATGTCAGGGGATTTATTGGTCGCGATAATCTGTCGCGTCTGGTCAGGAAAAAATTTCGTTTTAGGGGAACTCGAGCCAATTTCTGCTGTTTCGGCCTCATTCCAACCGTCGTCAACGGGTTCGCTCACGGTCGGGTCAAACCGTGACGCCGGATTGGAGATCGCTCCGCGACCTTTATGGAATTTTTGTTCGTTCACAACCATCGCCACGCGAGTATGTTTAGTATGACTGTATATTTATCCAGTTAAAAGCCTTGGTATGATCGGCCCCTTCCGACGTTTCTCGTCGAGATAACGAGCCCGAGGTAGGTAACAAGGGAGCAACCCATGATCATCGTGAACGGTCGCCTGGAATTAACCGCGAACCATATTGAAGCACTCAAACCCGCATTCGGTGCGATGGAAAAAGCGAGCCGAGACGAGAACGGTTGCTTTGACTACACGTTTTCGGTCGAAGTGAACGAACCGGGCGTCATTCGTATCACCGAGCGCTGGGAAAGCATGGACGCACTTCGCGTTCACTTTGCCACACCACACATGAGCGCATTCCAAGCAGCGATGTCGGAACACCCACCCACGAGCGCCGAGGTTCATTTCTACGAAGTTGAACGTGAGTTACCGAGACCTTGAGATGACGATTACCGTATGGGGCGCCGCGACCGGTAGGACGATTCGAGTACATTGGGCTCTGCACGAGCTCGGACTCGACTATGAACCAAGGTTAATCGGGTCGCGAACAGGTGAAACACAAGAGGAAACGTTTCAGAGCTTGAACTCCAAAGAGAAAATACCCGTGTTGGTCGACGACGATTTTGTGCTGACCGAGAGCGCAGCCATCGTCACCTATTTGGGCGACAAGCACGGCATGCTCACGCCAGGGCCGGGCAGTCGGGAACGGGCTCGCTACAACGAGTGGACCTCGTACATTTTAATGGAGCTCGATGCCCATACGCTGTACATCATCCGTCGTCACGGTGACCTTGCCCATCTCTACGGGGAAGCACCCGAGGCCTTGCAAGCAGCACGCGACGGGTTCACTAAACAAATAACATGGGCTGAGAAGAGGCTCGAAGACAAAGAATACGCCGTGGGTGATAGCTTTTCCGGCGTCGACATCTTATTAACGTCTTGCTTGGACTGGGCCCACGCTTACGAGTTTGAACTCGCTGACAATTTGAACGAATACCGAGCTAAACTGCACGAACGACCAGCGTATAAAACCGCCGCCGCGCTGAATTTTTCGATAAGTGCCGGCGCTTAATTCAGTCAGACAAAGAGGAAGGACTAATGCCTAGGTACGTGATCGAAAGGGACATTCCCGAAATTGGCTCAGCCGAGCGAGACGCACTTCGGGATGCGGCCTCAAAATCAAATGAGGTCCTCGCGGCGATGAAAAGTGAACATAAGAACATCCAATGGGAACACTCCTACGTCGCCGGCGATAAAACATTCTGTATCTATATTGCAGACGACCCGGCACTGATCGAGGAACATTCGGAGCGTAGCGGCTTCCCCGCATCGATAGTCACACCCGTACGTAAGATGATCGATCCGGTGACCGCGGAAGCCGAAGCTTAAGAACCGCTCTCGTCAACAAACCCGAGTCAGTTCGGAGAAGCGTCCGTTAGAAACCAATCCATGATGCGAGGGTTCTCGTCTCGGGGATAGGTATGGGATAGGTCATCGATTTCCCGATAAGTGACTCGGGCACCAGCCGCACGCAAGGCCGTGTCGGCGGCACGCGCAACATCGATCGGGAACATCCAATCGAGTACGCCATGCATGATGTATATCGGTAGTTCGCTCATGCGGGCGCTGGTATAGCCCTCAAGCAGCATCGGATGAAAACTCGCCGAACTCGGAGCGAGATGGGTAAATGGAGATTCATCGCGTAACCCTGACACGTACGTAAACGTACCCCCATCGCTCATCCCCGTTAGCAATCGCCTCGACGAATCAATGTTCCACTGCTCACCTACGTGCTGAACCATGCCTTCGATATTTACGCTATCGATGTCCGGACCCATCAACGACCATGTGTCACCTCTTGCCGTCGGACTAATCAAAATGGCCCCTCGGCTCCTCGCTTCCCGGACCCAGGTCCAAAGGAAGTCTCGCCCGTGTCCCGATCCTCCGTGCAACGCCACAATCAAAGGACACGGTTCGGACTCCAGGTAATACTCGGGGACATACATTGAGAAGCCACCGCGGGTCCCTTTTTCGTTTCCCGCATGCATGACGCCCACGTTTTCTCGGGTTGGGTCAGCTTCCGCCAACTTTGCTGCTAACGCTTCATTTTCACGCAAACCTTCTTCAATGAAAAAACGACCGACGGGGGGAAGCATCAGCGCGATCGGATACAACGCTTCGATAGCCCGAGTTTGGTGGCTTAGGGCTCGATACGCCCCCATGAGCCCGTTCGGATCGTCCACACTCTGCTCCAGACCTTCGCAAGCCCGACAGACATGGTCGACCACTTTTTTGAGGTGCAACGCAAACTCGGTGAGATGAGGTGGCAGAGCTACACGCTTGAATTCGTCCATACCCTCACGTACCGGTATTGCCGCTTGGCTCGCGGCATCCGCAAGCGCGGCGACGTTGGGCGGGTGCAAGTGACGGCTCACGTACGCCAGCGTTTCCAACGCTTTAAGGACCGGGGGTACTACGGCCGTGATCGCGTCAAGGAGCTTGTCCGTATCAATTTCTTCCATGTGCTCAACTATGGCGTTTTGGAGTACTCTGATGCAACGTTCGTCGCGATAGGCAGCACGTCATGCAACTAAGGTGGTCACACGCTTTTGTCCACGTCACCGATATGGACGCAATGGTCGACTTTTACACCAACGTTCTGGGTTTTGAAGTAACAGATCGAGGGGACGTCGGCGGAAACGAATTTGTCTTTCTAAGCCAGGTCGAAACCGACCATCATCAGCTCGGGTTCTCTGCGACCCGAGAACAGAGTGGCCGCAGCAACAACGTCGCGCATTTCGCCTTTCGAGTCGACGATCTCGACGCGGTCAAGACCATGCACGAGGTCCTGACTCAGGACGAGCGTGTCACCAACATCATGCCGATCACACACGGTAATGCCTGGTCTGTGTATTTCAATGATCCAGAAAGCAACGGCATCGAAATTTTTTGTGACACGCCGTGGCACGTGGCTCAACCACAGGGTGGACCGTGGGATCCGACCATGGCGACCGATGACATCATCACCGCCACTCGATCAGCGTTCGAGGGTGCATCCGAGTTTGGGCCGATCAATGATTATTATGAGGAACGCTCGTCGCATCTGGAACAACGTGAGGGGGGTCAACCGTGAGCGAGGCAACAGAATTTAACCGCGTTGAAGAAAATGTCGGGAACATCCTTAACATGGAACACGTCAATCTGACCGTTCCCGATCAGCAATTGGCGGCTCTTTTTTACGTGTCAGGCCTCGGCTTCACCCGCGACCCTTATATTGATTTCGGTACGTTCAATATGTGGATCAATGCTGGGGGACAGCAATTTCATCTACCCAAAAGTGATGCCCAAAAGTTTCGTGGTTACATCGCCGTCGTTGTTCCAGATCTGGAGGATTTGAAACGCCGCTTTAAATTCATCGACAAACCGATGCAAGGTTCCGAGTTCAGTTGGGAAGAGCGACAAGATTACATTGCGGTCACGTGTCCGTGGGGAAACCAAATCCGCGTCTACGGACCTGGCCAATTCGGTGACATGGGCCTCGGAATTCCATTGGCCGTGATGGATGTCCCTCCCGGAACCGCCGGCGGGATCGCTCGCTTTTATCGCGAAGTGTTGGATACTCCCGCCGAACGAGTTGAAGACAATGAAGGAGCCCGCGCAGTTGTTTCCATGGGAACGGATCAGCAGTTTGTCTTTGAAGAGACCGATGAGGAAATCGCTGAATACGACGGGCACCACATCGCCATTTACGTATCGAATTTCTCCAAACCGCACACCTACTTGGCTGACAATGGACTGATTACGGAGGAATCCGATCAGCATCAGTACCGGTTCCAACGAATTGTCGATCCTGACAGTGGAGAATTTCTCACGGAAATCGAACACGAGGTGCGCAGCCTTCACCACCCCATGTTCAAGCGCAATCTGGTGAACCGAAATCCAGCCCAATCTTTTTTCAATTACCGTGGTGGGCGCGACGCTTTCGTCCCAGAGTAGCTCGTGGCGTTGCAAGAAGAACCCTATTACCTGCCACTGGGCGATGAAGTCGCGGCATTCGAGGCTGCGTACCAGAGTCGCCTTCCGGTATTGCTGAAGGGCCCGACCGGGTGCGGCAAAACCCGGTTTGTCGAACACATGACATGGCGACTCTATAGCCAAACCGAATCGGATCGTCACGGGCTAAAAGAACCTTTGATCACGGTGTCTTGTCACGAAGACCTCACCGCCACGGACCTAGTGGGTCGCTATCTCCTGAAGGGTGACGAAACCGTCTGGCAAGACGGACCTCTCACACAAGCGGTACGAACCGGATCACTCTGTTACCTCGATGAGATCGTTGAAGCACGGAAAGATACGACCGTGTTGATTCACTCATTAACAGACCATCGCCGCGTACTTCCCATCGATAAGACTTCAGAAATTGTCTCCGCGCATGCAGATTTTCTCCTAATCATTTCATACAACCCTGGTTATCAAAGCGTCCTAAAAGACCTCAAACCAAGCACACGGCAACGATTCGTCAGTCTGACGTTTGACTACCCAACGGAAGACAGAGAAGCAGAAATCATCGCGCACGAGAGTGGCATCGACGCCGAAATTGCTAACCCCTTGGCTACCATCGGCGTCAAGGTACGTAATCTTCGCGAACATGGTTTCGAGGAAGGCGTTAGTACTCGACTATTAATTTACGCTGGGGAACTTATCAAACGAGGTATCGAACCACGACGCGCGTCCGAAATCGCCATTGTCCATGCAGTGTCGGACGATGTTGCTGTGCAACAAGCCGTCTCGGACATCGTTGACGTCATTTGGCCGTGACGACGCTCGTCGAGGTTGAGCGTCCACTGTCGCTTTTTGCCGAAGGTATTGCCGGGCGTTACTTCCATATCCGCGATCTTTCTGAGCGCAACGATAAGGAAGCCCATGTTTCGGACGCAAGCCACGATGCGTATAGCGTCTATCTGCCCACCACCATCGACTACTTTTCAATCCATGCAGATAACGCCGCAACCTATCGTTGGCTGATACTGCAACAGCTCGGTTTCCGCGAATTTGGTACCTACCACTTCGACATCCAACAAGCTCGGCGCGAATGTGACGAATTACGCGAACACGAGTCTCCGGAGCAACATCGAGAATCGGACCTGGAGATGCTGTTTCGGCATTTCGAATATTCCGTCCTCGCTCGCAAGTTATTCGGCATGATCGAGGCCGCGCGCATCGAACAAGCCGTGCTACGGCATTATCCCGGAGCGATACGCCACCGAAAACGTCTACAGAAAAAATTCGACGACGACTACAACGATAAGTCCCTTGAAGACGGCATTAACGGAGTCTTGGAAGGGCTCCGGGGATTTTTGAATGGTGTCGCTTACGCCCAAACAATTCTCGCCGACTTCGTTGCCCCAATTCGAGAACCGCTGGCAACGGTATATACCAGCGTTCAGGCAACCATCCACTGCTACCGGGCGTTGGCTCACCTCGTCGAAACCGCCACGGATCATGTCGACGATTTAACCGGTACGGACGATGGTCCGCCGATGGAATGGCTTCAGCGACAGGTTCGACTCGAAGATTGGCAAGACGACCTCGACTCGATGAATGCTCAATTAGCCGCATTCGAGCTAGCGGAAGAGTCGGCAGACAAGGAAGTCGTCATGGGAGAAACGGACGGCGACGGGGCCATCCGCGAAGCCAGCACCGACATGGTCCGAGAACGTGACCAGGTGCAACGTCGAATCGATATGGAACGTTCCGCCATTCGCCATGCGCTTGGGGACGAACACGAGAATGTCCGTAGTTACCTTTACGACGAGTGGGACTACCTCAATTCGCAATATCTCCGCGGTTGGTGTCGCGTCTACGAAGAAAAACTAATAGATGATCAAACCGGTGACGGTGTCACGTTGCTGCATAAGCTCCGACCTCTAGCCCAAGGCGTCCGCAAGCGCTTCGAACAAATCCGCCCGTCCGGATACCAACGCGTCAACAAAGTCACCGACGGTGACGAACTTTACCTTAGTGCCGTCGTCGATGTTCGAGCCGATCTTCGCGTCGGCAGTTCGCCCGACGAAAGGGTCTACAGTCGACGCGAACGCCAGAAACGCGATGTGGCTGCAGCGTTTTTGGTCGACTTATCTGCATCCACTGACGATCCCATCGATCAAGCTCCAATCGCTACATCGACAACGGATCACTCCGATGCACCGTCCGAGGTCAATCTCCGCGACCCCTACCCAGAAGACGACGACGACGAATTTGACTTTGATCTAGAGAGTCGACGTGAAGCGGAAGAGGCAAAACGCCGAATTATCGATATTCAGCGCGAGGCCGTAATACTGATGGCGGGTGCTATGGAGGGACTCGGCGACCAGTACGGGGTATACGGGTTCTCCGGTTACGGTCACGACTGCGTCGAATTTTACATAGCGAAAGAATTAAGGCAGGCGTTAGATACAAGGGCACTCGACGCTATCGCGGCCATGACACCGAAACGCTCCACACGCATGGGTCCCGCCATACGGCACGCTGCGACGAAGTTGGAAGCCAGCGGCGCGACCTTGAAGGTCTTGATGATCATCAGCGATGGGTTCCCCCAGGATTGTGACTATGGGCCCGATCGAGGGAACCACGAGTACGGTGTCCAGGACACCGCCAAGGCCCTTCGAGAAACCGAACAACGCGGGATCAAATCGTTCTGTATCACCGTAGATCGGTCCGGACATGACTACTTAAGACGTATGTGCCCAGAAGAGCACTACATGGTGATCGAAGAGACAGAAGAACTCCCCACCGCCCTTCAGAAGGCCTATCGGCGTCTGACACACTTATAAAAACGGGAGCCAAAGCTCCCGTTCTTTCACTCGAGTTCGCGACCGAGCTTAGTCATCGCCCATGATCCCGAAAATGGACAGCAGATTCATGAACAAAATATAGATCGAAACGAACAGATTGTTCGCCGCAATAATGTAGTTTGTCTCGCCACCCAGAACAATCCTGCTCGTCTGATAGAGGATCAGGGCACACGCAACAAAAACCATCAGCCCCGAAATAAGCAAAGAAAACGCCGACAGATCAAAAAAGATCGACGCCACGATAATGCCCAAGATGACAAAGAATGCGACCGTCAAGAATTGCCCAAGCCAGCTAAAATTCGTCCGCGTAAACACCGTGTAAATTGACAGCCCCACGAAAGCTACCGCCGTTATCCCCAGGGACTGCAACACAACGCCAGGATTCACCTGCAGGTATACGTTGAGAATCGGCGCAATGGCAAAACCGATAAACCCGGTAAAAACGAACGTCAGTACAATGCCCCAGCTACTGTTCGCGGTTTTGTTGACCGCCCAGGACAACCCAAAAAAACCGATTAAGTAAGGCCAAAATCCCATGAAAGGCAACCCCATCGCGATGCCGACAAATGCCGTAGTTGCGGCAAATCCAATCGCCATCGCCAGCAACAAGTAGGTGCTACGAAGCACTTTATTAACTTCAATCGCCCGTCCAGCATCAACAATAGGGCTCAGCGGCTCTGCCATTTCGTCACCTCAACAAACGTAATCCATTCCGATGCGTATATTGTGCTCTAACAGCGTCATTTCAAGCAATCTTCGCTCATCTTGCTTCGAGCGAATTTCTCGGCAACCATCTCCCCTGGATTGACTTCAACAGGGCTTCTCGCCAGAATTCCCGCCCGCCGTGGGTCCAGGGGCTACGTAGCTCAGTCGGTTAGAGCACAGCATTCATAATGCTGGGGTCGGTGGTTCAAGTCCACCCGTAGCTACCAATCCCAGTATGGCGTTGAGACCGGTTCCGTCTCCTTATTTCCAACGCGAAAAAGCAGGCGTCCGGCGGTTCTCCCGTCTGAGACGTTGAATTTACCCAACCGGTAACCATCGTGTGGTCGCTTCACAAACTACAGTTTGAGAGGAGACTTTCGATGCCCTGAAGTGAAATCACCATGCCTTGATGGACTCCGTCAGCAAATGTTTCCGGATCAATTTCTGTCTTCCATTCTAGTTGACAGTGGTCTTCATCAACCTCTCGAACATGCATGGTTGCGAGGTGATGATCGACTGGGGCAGGAGTTTCTATTGCGGAATATTGCAGCGTCATCGTTTCGTTATCCAACAAAAGGATCCTTTCAACAATCCTTCCCATGCCCGCCATTTCGAAGAATCGACAATCACCATCTAGGGTAATTTTCTCGACGGTTGGCACCCAGTCGCATCTGGCAACGTCGGATAAAATGCTCCAAAGCACATCGGCTGAGCAATTAAATATTCTTTCTTCTTCTAGTGTTTTCATTAAGGGCAACCCGGTGACTGGCGATGGATTAGCATTTCTTTGATGTAGCCCGGCTAGGCTTTCCCGTTACGACGCTACGAGTTCGGCACTTGCTCGCAGTTCCATCAAGTAGCAGTGTCGACCGTTGGAAAAGCGAGTGTGAATAGGCCCGTTACTGGAACCGGACGTTGGTACGGACACATTGCCAATTACGTATTTACTCCGTCTGTTCAAAGCGTTTTTTGGAGAGGGTGGTACCAGATAGGCGAGGTCCACGCGCGTTCCTGGATGGTGCGCGGCAAATTCTTTTCGTTACAAGCGGCAGGCCGTTCATTTCGCGCCATTTCCAAGCATTGTCGAGCGTGCCAGCGGCAACTCGGTTGTTCCAACACCCGCGCGTAGTAGACCGCAGGGATCTCTGGATCAAATTCGGGATCACGCCAAACGGCACAAAGCGTACCGGCACCCTGACGCGTCGCTTGGCATTGATCGTCAACCGCGGCCGGTTCAGCCTCTGCAACGTTCACAACGGTCTGCCTGAACGCGCCTGACGGATCCACCTCTCCTTTAATAATCTGTATGCGTTGCAATCCGGTACCCGCGAACGTCTCGGTACCTCCATCTCGAAGAGCCGTTGCAAAGAAAGTTGGCCCACCCTTATCTGCGGAAGAGCTCGACAACTCACCTCCCATGGGCACGCCCGTTAGATAGGCAGTCGAAACCGCTGCGTGATCGTCGCAAAGATCACTAGCCAGGTCCCAGCCTGCAAACAAACGCGGTTTGATGCGCACACCACTCGTTGCAAACGTCTCGCGTCGTTTCATGGCGTCGAACAGGGCGTCACGTGCGTTTTCCTCCGCCCAAACGCCGATCAACCCCCCAGGATTACGCATCCAGTGGGGCGCGTATGCATCGAGCGTCATTCGCTCTTCCAGCGTATCGTCCTGATCGGCGTTGTGACCCAAATAATCGTATTCCTCGGTAGCGCCGGGTGTACCGTTGTGGGTGTCGGTGCTGCCGATCAGCCCGAGACGAAGCGGATTCACCCCTAGCCTGGCATATTCACGTAATCCTTCGATCAGCCCATAACCTGTCTCTTATACACATCTGCCGCTGCCGACGAATAGAGAGGTGTAGATCTCGGTGGTCGCCGTA